>CAYOKF010000015.1:0-14961 GCA_964404475.1 uncultured Dehalococcoidaceae bacterium
TTGTTAATCAGGTGGAACTCCCAAATTTATAACAACTGTTAACGTCAAAATTATACACTACCAAATAAAACCTTGATTTGTGAAACATGCTGTAAGCTGTTATAATTCATAGATAGTGGTGAAAAAGGATTAATCTGGAGATAATGGAAAAAAGGATGAAGATACTTCTCGTTTATCCGCGGTATCCGGATACCTTCTGGAGCTTCAAGCATGCCTTGAAATTCGTCTCCAAGAAGGCGGCTTTCCCGCCGCTGGGTCTGTTGACCGTTGCCGCTATGCTCCCCGGCGACTGGGAACAGAGATTGATAGATATAAATGTGACCCGGCTGACCGATAAGGATATTAACTGGGCTGACTATGTGTTTATAAGCGCTATGGCGGTGCAGCGGGATTCGGTGAAGGAAGTTATCAGCCGGTGCCGGAGCCTTGGTACTAAAATCGTGGCTGGTGGCCCTCTGTTCACTACCGAGCATGAGGAATTTGAAGGCGTGGACCATTTCGTACTCGGGGAGGCTGAGGTTACTCTGCCGCTCTTTTTGCAGGACCTGGCCAAAGGGCAGGCCCGCCATCTTTACTGCTCCGAAGAGCACCCGGATATCAACCAGACGCCGGTGCCAATGTGGTCACTGCTCAACATGAAGAAATACTCATCAATGAATATTCAATATTCTCGCGGCTGCCCCTTCAATTGCGAGTTTTGTGACATTATCCTGTTGAACGGGCATACACCTCGGACCAAGGACAGAGAACGGATACTTGCCGAGCTGGATGCGTTGCATTCGCGGGGCTGGAAGGGTGGCGTCTTCATTGTCGATGACAACTTCATCGGCAATAAAAAGAAGTTAAAGGATGAGACACTGCCGGCAATTACTGATTGGCAGCAGGTCAGGGGGTATCCCTTCATGTTATTTACGGAAGCATCCATAAATCTGGCTGATGATGAAGAGTTAATGCAATTGATGGTCAATGCCGGGTTCGGTACTGTCTTCGTTGGTATCGAGACACCCAACGAGGAGAGCCTGGTGGAGTGCAATAAGTCACAGAATCAAAATCGGGATATGGTAGCCGCGGTGAAAAATATACAGAACTTCGGCCTGGAGGTACAGGGAGGGTTTATCGTTGGTTTTGATAGTGACCCGCTTTCTATCTTCAAGAGCCAGATAAATTTCATTCAGAATAGCGGTATTGTTACTGCCATGGTGGGTTTACTCAATGCTCCGCCGGGTACCAGGCTCTACCAGCGTTTGAAAAAGGAGAACCGTATACTCAAGGTTTTTAGCGGAGATAATACTGACTGCTCTCTCAACTTCGTTCCCAAGATGAAATACGAAACGTTGCTTAACGGCTACCGGCACATACTGGAGACAATCTATTCCCCCAAGAACTACTATGAACGGGTTAGGACCTTCCTGTCTGAATACCGGCCTCAGAGCAAGCTGGCCGGGAGATTGCAATCCCACCATGTTAGTGCCTTCCTCAGGTCTATCTGGTTTCTTGGTATCGTGGAAAAGGGCAGGAGATATTACTGGAGAATGTTCATTTCTACCCTCCTGAAGTCCCCGCGAAAGTTCCCCATATCCATCAGTCTTGCTGTCTACGGCTACCATTTCCGGAAAGTTGTTAAGAAGTACCTGCAGACGCCAGTTGTAGATAATCTGGATTATTAGGCACGGTTGCTTATCAAGCGCCCTGAGATGATTCGTCAAGAGCCTGGCGCAGCTGTTTCACGAAGTCCCCTGTTGATGGAAAGGAGCTGTTGTCGTTTTCCATTAACTGGATGAGGCGGCTGCCCACGATTACGCCGTCGGCGATGGTAGCTACCTGTGCCGCCTGCTCCTGAGTGGATATCCCGAAACCAACACAGAGCGGCTGATGGGCTAGTCCTCGGACACGGCTGACAAAGCCGGTTAAATCTGCCGGCAAGCTATCACGGGCGCCGGTAACTCCGGTTATCGAGACCAGATAGATGAATCCGCGGGAATGCTCCGCAACCAGCCTGATGCGCTTATCGGTGCTGTTTGGTGCCAGCAGGTAGATAAGGTCAAGGTCATTTTCTCGGGTTACTGCCTCCAGCGTGGCACCTTCTTCCGGGGGCAAGTCAGGGATTATCAGGCCGTCAGCGCCGGAGCCGGCGCAGGCACGGCAGAACTCTTGCAGGCCATAATGATACACGGGGTTGTAGTAGGTCATAAAAATCAGGGGGATTTTCACCCGCTGTCTTAATTGCCGGGCGATATCAAGGCAGAGTCCGGGAGTGACCCCCTTCTTGAGGGCCTGGGCGCTTGCTTTTTGGATGGTAGCCCCGTCAGCCAGGGGGTCGGAAAAGGGGATGCCCAGCTCTATAATATCGCACCCGTTCTCCTCCAGGACGGGAACCACGTTCAGAGTAGCTTCAATGTCAGGGTAACCCGCCGTAACGTAGGCTACCAGTGCGGGGTGGCGGGGCCGGCCAAAAACAGCGTTAATACGGCTCATAGTTTCACCTGCAGTTTGTCCATGACAATATCCATATCCTTATCACCGCGCCCGGACAGATTTATTAAAACAGTCTTTTTCCGGGGCAGTGAAGCAGCCATCCTGGCGGCGTAATATATGGCGTGGGCTGGCTCCAGCGCCGGGGTGATGCCCTCAGTGCGGCAGAGCAGCTGGAAGCCCTCAAGGGCTTCTTCGTCGGTTACCGCCACGTAGCTGGCACGTCTGGTATCTTTCAGGTGGCTGTGCTCGGGGCCGACACCGGGGTAGTCAAGTCCTGCGGAGACACTGTGGGTTTCTCGTATCTGCCCGTTATCGTCCTGAAGCACCATGGATTTAGAGCCGTGGAGCACACCGGCCTTTCCCGCCATCAGGGGGGCAGCGTGCTTGCCGGTTTCAATTCCTCTCCCCGCGGCCTCGACCCCGATGAGATTGACTTTACTATCTTCCAGAAAAGGGTAGAAGATGCCGATGGCGTTACTGCCCCCGCCGACGCAGGCGACAATATAATCGGGCAGGCGCTGCACGGCAGTCAGCATTTGCTCTTTGGCTTCTTTGCCGATTACTGATTGAAAGTCGCGTACCATCATGGGGTAGGGGTGGGGGCCAACCGCCGAGCCGAGGAGGTAGTGGGTGTCCTTAACATTGGACACCCAGTCCCGGATTGCCTCGTTAATGGCGTCTTTCAAGGTACGGCTGCCGCTGGCTACGGGCCTCACCTCGGCACCCATTAGCTTCATGCGGAAGACATTGAGCGCCTGGCGGTGGACATCCTCTTCCCCCATGTAGACGATGCAGCTGAAGCCCAGCATGGCGCATACGGCGGCAGTGGCGACACCGTGCTGGCCGGCGCCGGTCTCGGCGATAATGCGCTGCTTGCCCATTCTCTGTGCCAGCAGGCCCTGCCCCAGGGCGTTATTAATCTTGTGCGCGCCGGTGTGGGCCAGGTCTTCTCGCTTCAGGTAAATCCTGGCACCACGGGAATGCTCACTCAACCTTTCCGCAAAGTAAAGCGGTGTGGGCCGGCCTGAATAATCACGTGACAGTGAATCAAATTGTCTCCAGAAGGCAGCATCTGCCTTTGCCTTTTCATAGGCCGCCGTTAGCTCATCCAGTGCCGCCACCAGGGTCTCGGGGACAAACCGCCCCCCGTAATCACCGAAATATCCCCTCTCGTCTGGTTGCAAAGACTACCTCCTTTGGCCTATGTCCGGTCTGACCGTTGTTTATTTATTTTACCAGGATACGCGTCCGCTTTTCTTACTGCCTCAATGAAGGCTTTTATTTTATCTATATTTTTCTGACCATCAGTCTCCACTCCGCTGGAGACGTCAACTCCCCAGGGCTCGGTCTCTTTGATCAGCTGCGCCACGTTATCCGGGTCAAGTCCGCCGGCGATTATTACCCGGTATTGTGCAGACACTTCTCTGGCTATTTGCCAGTTAAAGCGTTGCCCTGTCCCGCCGTAAGCATTGCCGACCTGAGAATCAAGCAGGCAGATCAGGTTCCGTTTGCCAAGTAACCGGTAGCCCGTCTTTATCTCAGTAATAATTTCGCTGCTCTCTTTGCTGGTGGGTATATGCACCACCTTGAAAACGGGCCGTTCAATTTGCTGGCAGTAGTGCCAGGTCTCATCACCGCTGAGCTGTACCCGGTCTAGCTGGCAGTAATCGGCGATGCGGTTGACCACATCGGCGGGCGAGTTCGTAAAAACGCCGACCATTGCGGGGTGGTATTTCCGGCTGAGAACAGCCTCAGTTATTGCACGGGCTTTTTCCGGCGTAAGCTGGCGCCGGCTGGGGGCAAAGATCAGCCCCAGAAAATCGGCGCCGGCTTCACTTGCAGCGAGGGCCGGCTCGATACCGGTCAGTCCGCAAATCTTAACTCTGGTCACCGTAGCTCCTTCATCATGGCAGCGATATCCGGCGCTGCCATGAAAGCCTCACCAATAAGAACCGCGTTCACACCCCAGCCCTTCAGCCGTGCCATATCATCGCGGTTCCTGATACCGCTTTCGCTGACCACTATTCTGTCCGGAGGTATCAGCGGCCTTAGACGTTGGGTTGTCAGCAGGTCAACGTTGAAGGTTTTCAGGTCCCGGTTATTGATGCCGATGATCCTGGCCTGACTGTTTACCGCGGTTGCTACCTCGGCTTCATTATGCACTTCCACCAGACAGCTCATACCCAGACGGTGACTCAGCCCGAGCAATTCCTCCACTTTATACCGGTTTAATATGGCCACAATCAGCAGGAGACAATCAGCGCCGTAAGCCCGTGACTCATAGACCTGGTATGGTTCGTAAATAAAGTCTTTTCTGAGTACCGGCAGTCTCCGGTTGTCCAGAGCCTTTTTGATATTTTGCAGGTATTCAAGACTACCCTGAAAGTATTGCTGCTCAGTCAGTACCGAGATAGCGGCAGCGCCATTATCAGCGTAAATTTCCGCTGTTGCCACCGGATCAAAATCAGCCCGGATAACGCCGCGGGATGGTGATGCTTTTTTCACCTCGGCGATGAGCCGGATATCATCACCCTTTAGCACTGCCGCCATGTCGAGTGGCTCAGGCCGGGCTGACGCCATTTTTTGAAGTTCTGCCAGTGGCAAGTCATGTTTTCTGGCGGCCAGTTCGTGTTTATTGCTGGCGACTATCTCGTCAAGAATCATGGCGGGTTTCCTCGCTCAGTCTCTGGCTGAATTCAATTAGCTGGTCCAGTTTGTCCCGGGCCTGGCCGCTGGCGATTACCTCGCGGGCCAAGTCTATCCCCTCCGGAAGCGTGGCGACACGGTCACCGGCGACGAGCGCCGCCGCGGCATTCATCAGTACCGTATCCAGTGCCGCTCCGGAGTCATTGCCAAGAACCCGGCGCACCAGGGTGGCATTTTCCCCGGCGGTACCGCCCTTCAGGCTGACCGGCTCTTTCCGGGACAGCCCTAGGTCTTCCGGGCTGATGGAATACCTCATGATATTACCATCCTTTAGCTCGCAGACCTGCGTTTTCCCGGTGATGGTGATTTCATCCAGACCGTCTTCACCGTGAACCACCAGGACATGGCGGGAGCCCAGCCGTTTCAACGCTTCCGTCATCTTCTCCAGAAGTGATTCTTCAGCCACACCCAGTACCTGTGCCCTGGCTCCGGCCGGGTTGGTCAGCGGCCCGAGAATATTAAAAACGGTGCGGATACCTATCTCGCGCCGGGGAGTGGCGGCATGCTTCATGGCGGGGTGGAATGTCGTGGCGAACATGAAGCCCATGCCCACTTCTTCAAGGCACCTCTTTACCTGTTGCGCACCAAGGTCAATTTTAACGCCCAGCGCTTCCAGGACATCGGCACTGCCGCACTGGCTGCTGGCGGCACGGTTACCATGTTTGGCCACTTTCAACCCGGCACCGGCGGCTACCAGGGCAGCGGCGGTGGAAATGTTGAAGGTATGTGAACCGTCGCCACCGGTACCGCAGGTATCCACCGTCTCATCATCGCTCAATAATGGAATGGCGTGAGCCCGCATTGTTCTGGCCAGCCCCACTATTTCATCAACCGTTTCCCCCTTGAGCCTGAGGGCGGTGACAAAGGCGCCAAACTGGGCCGGCGTAACCTCGCCGCCCATGATTTCCTCCATAACCGAGGCTGATTGCTCGGTTGTCAATGACTCACCGGATACCAGGTTGGTGATAGCTTCTTTAATCATGGCTCAGCCTCCCTTGAGGAAATTCCTCAATATGTCCTTGCCACCTTCGGTCATGAAGGACTCCGGGTGAAACTGAATGCCCTCTACCGGGTGCTGGCGGTGTTTTATTCCCATAATAGTGCCGTCATCAGTCCAGGCAGTTACCTCCAGACATTGCGGCAGCCCTTCACGCTGGACTACCAGTGAGTGGTAGCGGATGGCGGGGAAAGGCTCCGGAAGGCCACGGAACACTCCCTGACTATCATGGTGTATCAGCGATGACTTGCCATGCATAATCTGGTTAGCCTGTACAACCAGGCCTCCGTAGCTATGGCCGATGCACTGGTGTCCCAGGCAGACACCAAGTATGGGCAGCCTGGTACCGAAATATCGTATGGCATCATTGGAGATACCGGCATTAAGCGGGGTGGATGGCCCCGGCGAGATAACGATGCGTTCCGGCTGCATCCGGTCAATCTCTTCCAGTGTCACCTTGTTATTTCTTACCACCGTTACTTCTTCTCCCAGTTCACTCAGGTACTGGAAGAGGTTGTAGGTGAAGCTATCATAATTATCAATCAGCAGTAGCATGATACCTCCCGGTTACCAGTTCCGGGCTTTCCGCCTGGCTGATAGCCTTCAATAGCGCGGTGGCTTTGTTCATGGTTTCCTCGTATTCACGTTCGGGTACGCTGTCGTAGACAACTCCGCAGCCAGCCTGCACGTAGGCAACACCATCCTTGACCACCATGGTTCTGATGGCAATGGCCATGTCCATGTTGCCGGAAAAGGAAAAGTAGCCCACCGCTCCCGCGTAGGGGCCTCTCTTCTCCGGCTCAAGTTCGGCAATTATCTCCATGGCGCGGATTTTGGGTGCGCCGGATACCGTTCCCGCCGGGAAACAGGCGCGCAGGGCATCAAAAGCGTTCATTGCCGGCCGCAGTTTGCCCTGTACATGAGTTACCAGGTGCATAACGTGGGAGTAGCGCTCCACCTCCATCAGGTCACTGACCTCCACCGTGCCCGGCTGGCTCACCCGCCCGATGTCATTGCGGCCTAAATCCACGAGCATAATGTGTTCTGCCCGCTCCTTTTCGTCACTGCGCAGTTCCTGTTCCAGCCGGATATCTTCGGCTTCACTGGTACCCCGTGGCCTGGTTCCGGCCAGGGGGCGGGTCATTACGGCACTGTCCTCTACCCTGACCAGAATCTCCGGGGAGGCGCCGATAATATGGAAGTCATTGAAATCGAGAAAGAACATGTACGGCGAGGGGTTAATGGTACGCAGCGCCCGGTAGATGTCGAAGGGGGCAACATCGGTAGGCTGCATCAGGCGCTGTGATAAGACCACCTGAATCGCTTCGCCGGCGGTAATATACTGCTTTATTTTCTTCACGGCAGCCTCAAACTCTTCCCTGGCGAAGTTTGAGGCGAGCTGGTAGTTATTTCGTGTTTGAGGGTTAATTCCGGATTGCGGGCCGGGTTGCAGGGGTTGTCTTAATCTGGTCACCAGTTTTTCGATTCTGTCCACTGCCTCCTGATAGGCCCGTTCAACATCTCCGTCAAGGTGGACATGACTCAAGACCTTTATCTTGTGCATCAGGTGGTCAAAGACCAGCATAGTGTCCACGAACATGAACATCGCTTCGGGTAAACCCAGTGAGTCACGGCCGGGAGTGGGCAAATCCTCGAAACGGGTTACCGTTTCATAGGCCAGGTAGCCGACCGCACCGCCGCAAAACCGCGGCAAGCCGCTGACCGGCACTATCTGGTACCTCTCCAATTCCTGGATAATGAGCGATAGCGGGTCTGCTTTGTCCTCTTCCCTGACGGTCAGCAGCCGGTGCGGGTCAGTCCCGATAATGCTATAGCGTGCCAGCTGCTGGCCACCCTCAACGCTTTCCAGCAGGAAGGAATGGCCGCCGTGATTGATTTTCATGAAGGCAGATACCGGTGTTTCCAGGTCGGCTACGATTTCCCGGTAGATAGGCACCAGATTACCGTCTTGCCTGTGTTTTTTCACTTCTTCCAGAGTGGGGTAATACATATCACCACCTCACATAATAAAAAAACCTCTCGCCCCTAGGGGCGAGAGGTAAATACCTCGCGGTGCCACCCTAATTAGTTGCCAAGATAGCAACTATCTCTCTCAGGTACGGCCTTGGTTTCCCGGCGATACCCTGGGTTCTGATAACGGTACCCTTTCCGTCTAAGCCTACTCGGGTATTTACCTTTCGGTCAGCGGCTTCCGAGTCCATTCAACCCCTGCGCCAGCACCGGCTCACACCTTACCCGGCTCTCTTTGCCTCGCTGGAGGCTTACTAGTCTCGTTCTCAGCCTTTACTGTATTTTATTAAACTGATTTTATCTTTTTATTCTGTTTTTGTCAAGCTTGTCATAAAGTTAGCGGTCACTAGCCGGATTTCTTTCGGCGGCGGTACCAGGAGAAGTAGACAATAATGCCGATTACTATCCATACCGGGCTGAAAATACCCAGCCAGATGAGGATATTGGAGAGTACATGTCCGAAGGTGACCAGCCCGTTCCAGGCTCCGCTGGCGATATTACCGGCACTCCAGCCGGGAAGAACCGTGATATACTCGTCTCTGATTTCAGTGTCCGTGTTACCTCTATCATCGGTTACCTTGAGGGAGACGGTGTAACTTCCATCATTCTTATAGCTATGGAACGGAAACTCGCTGGTGCTGGTTTCCCCGTCGCCGAAGTCCCATTCGTAGCTGTAAGGCGCAAATCCGCCGGCAACCCTGCCTTCAAACCAGACATCTTGGCCTTCCTTGACGCTTCTCTGACCGGCGGTGAAGGTGACATCCAGCTTGGCCTGCTCCAGCTGCACCTCAATGAGTGACATTTCCGAAGTCCGCTCCAGGTATTGCATGCGGCCCTTTGTCTGCTCAATCTCGCCTCTTATGCTGGAGAGTTCCCGCTGGACATTGAGTATGTCCTCTACCTTTTCCGCTTTCTCCATCAACAGGAATAATTGCTCCTCGGTTGCTTCCAGGTTGCGCAATTTGGCAGCCAGGTCTACGTACTCCTCGGTGACGTCTTTACTGGAGGTGCTCTCCGAGGTTACTTCAACGGCCAGTTCACGGATTATGCTCATGGCGTAAGTAAAATGCTCAGCAGGTACCCGCACCGTAATCATTCCGATAAGCCTCTCGCCTTCCTGCCAGCTTCTTGAAGAAACCACGTATCCATTGGAGCTTTCGGTGAACCCGGTAATCTGCTCTATGGCCGCCGTCACGTCCTCAACTACTAAAGCGAAATTGCCGGTACGCACGATTTTACGCTCGGTGTCCCAGGCCTGGTCGTCTCCATTAACGGGCATTGGTGCGGGCGTTGGCACCGGGGCTATCTTTGGGGGTGACGGTGCCGGCATTGGCGCCGGAGAGGAAAAGCTCTCCTCACCCGCTGGCGATGATACCGGTTGCGGTGCTGCGGCGCAGGAAGCGGTTGCCACCAGCATTATGGCCAGTAATAGCCCGATAGTTACCTTTTTCATAGTGCACCTCCCCTGAAAAAATGTACATATGGTAGAACGCTGATTTGCCGAAAAAGTTGCTAGTACACAGCGCTATTCAATTGCGGTTAGGTGACCTCTTCTACTTTGAGCAGGTTGGTGCTCCCGGCTATCCCGATGGGGATGCCTCCCGTGATTACTATCAGGTCGCCCGTTTTGGCCAGTCCCAGTTCCCGGGTAAGCCGGACTCCCGCGGCGAACAGCTTGTCTACTGAGGTTACTCCGGCGGTCTGGACAGGATAGACACCCCACCGTAGCAGAAGTCTGCCAGCCACCTTGCTGCTGGGGGTTAGGGCCAGTATGGGCACTTGAGGGCGGTATTTGGATACCCGCCCGGCGGTGCCGCCGGAGGCGGTGAAGGCAACAATAGCGGCTGCCCCCAGGCTGTGGGCGGTGTGACAGGCATTATAGCTGATAAGCTCGTCAGTCTGCCGCTCCAGCCAGTCGCCTCTTTCGGACAGTATCTTTTCATGGGGCAGCTTGCTCTCCACTTCCTGAGCAATCCTGGCCATCATTTTCACCGCTGTTACCGGGTACTTGCCGACGGAAGTCTCCGCGGAGAGCATGGTGGCGTCGGTGCCATCAAAGATGGCATTGGCAACGTCGGTAACCTCGGCACGTGTTGGGCGGGCGGAAGTGACCATGGATTCCAGCATCTCGGTGGCGGTAATTACCGGTTTGCCGGCCTGGTTGGATTTCCGGATGATTTCCTTTTGTACCAGTGGTACATGTTCCAGGGGAATATCCACGCCGAGGTCACCACGCGCTACCATAATACCATCGCTGGCAGCGAGAATGCTGTCAAAACTGTTTACCGCCTGTATCCGCTCTATCTTGGCAATGATAGGCAGGTCAGCGCCCTGTTCTTTTACTATGGTTCTGACCTGGTTGATATCACCAGCGCTGCTGACAAAGGAAAGTGCCAGGTAATCAGGCTGCTGCTTGATGGCAAAGAGAATATGTTCCCGGAGGGCATCCGTAATAAATGGGCTGGAGGCACGCATGCCGGGTACTACCAGCCCCCGCCCCTCCGTAAGTATGCCGCCAACCATTACCTGACAGAACACCTCCGTGCCTGATGTTTCCCGGACTTTAAGCTGGATGGCTCCGTCCGCGAGGAGAATCATGGTGCCGGCTTTAACTACCTGGGTCAGATTTGGCTGGCTTATCGGTATTACCGAGGCATCACCCGGTACATTAGCGTTGGTAAGCGTCACCCGGGCGCCCTTTTTCAGGGTTACCTGACCGTCCTTCAGTTTGCCGGTACGGTACTTGGGTCCTGGCAGGTCCATCAGGATCGCCACGTTAGTCCCCAGGCGCTGGCTCAATTTCCTGATGCTCTTGGTGTGGCGGGTATGCTCAAGGTGTGTGCCGTGGGACAGATTAAGCCGGGCAATATTCATCCCCGCCCGGATAAGCTTTTCCATGGTCGCCAGTGAGCTGGTAGCCGGCCCGATAGTGCCGACTATTTTGGTTCTCCTTGCGTAAAATCGGGAAGTTCTCATGCTGGAATCATCGCTCGCCGGTCATTTTGCTCATTTTTTGGGGCATAGGGGTTAAAGCTCCTGATATATGGCTCAATTTCCGCTGTCATTTGGCATCTTACTGAATAATACTGTCTTTCAGTCCACCTTTTCAAATTCACTCTTGGCTGCCCCACAGACGGGGCAAACCCAGTCGTCAGGTAGCTGGTCAAAGGGTGTGCCCGGTCCGATATCGCTATCGGGGTCACCTGTATCCGGGTCATAGATATAACCGCAGATGGTGCATCTGTATTTTTCCATGACGGGTTCTGTCTCCTTCTTCTCTGCGATATAGGTTGCCGCCGCCTTCGGCGTAGCCCCGCCCTTAATCTGGTGGTAATAATCGTAGGTCATGCAGGCTTTGTCCGCTACGATTTCAGCATCGACTACTTCACCGATAAAAATGGTATGGGTGCCTACTTCCATTTGCTGCGTTACCCGGGCTTCCAGGTAGGCTACCGCGTTCTCCAGAACGACGGGAGCCCCGGTATCGCCTGCCTTATAATTGACGCCCTCGAATTTGTCTATATCCCTGCCTGATTTAAAGCCGAAGTGCCCGATGAAGGATAAAGGCGTGTCCTGGCAGAGAACGGAGACGGCAAATACTTTGCTTTCCGTGATATACTCCCAGGTTAGGTTATTCCGGTTAATGCTGACGGCAATAGTAGGTGGTTCCGAGGTCACCTGGAATACCGTGTTGGCAATCTGGCCGTTAAGCCGCTCGCCTTTCTGTGAGGTTACTACGTAAAGGCCGTAACCTAATTTGTACAGGGCTTTGGTATTCAACACTAACCTGCTATGGGTTAAGTTCCCCATTATTCACCCTAATTATTTGCTTTGTCAAGCCTCGCCGGGCGATTGATATACCTTATCCGGCGTGCTTCTGGTAATCCTTGTTCAAAAGGACTACGGGAGAACTAAGAAAACTGCCGAATACTGTTGTCACTAAAGCTAGATATTAGTTAAGGTGAGTGGCGCGGATATTAAATTATGGCGTTGTTTTTACCGTGATATATCACTAGAAGTAAAGATATTGACATTGTTCCCATCAAGGTGTATCGTCTATCTACTTAATTAAAATACTATTATTTGTTTGAATATTATATTACGATGAAGCTGCTTGTGTGGTACCTGATTAACGAAACACACAGGGGAGGTGGATATGGATTAGCGGGAAGGAATACTATTTAAGGAATACTATTTATAGTAATTCTAAAGCAGGGAGGAAAGTTGATGAAAAAAGCATTTTTAGTAATATTAATGCTAGTTCTGGCGGGTGGTTTGGTCCTCAGTGGATGTGGTACTCCCGCTCCGGCTCCTACTCCTGCCCCTACCCCTGCTCCAACTCCCGCGCCGGCATCAGTGCCACCCACCGGTCCGCCATCCCCAGTGCCGACCCCGGCCCCGGCCCCCGCACCGGCACCACCAGTGGTCCATGCCCCGGAGAAGTATGGCGGTATCCTCAGGACCGTGACGATACATGACCCAAGCAACTTCGGGGATCCCCTGGAAGTCCACGGCGCTATGCATGAGTTTGCCCGCTTCTCCATGCAGCACCTGGTGAAAGCCGACCCGGAAAGACCGGGGTATTACCTGCCGTTATTGGCCGAAAGCTGGGACCTGGCTCCGGATTTATCATACTACACCTTCTACCTGAGGAAAGGAGTCAAGTTCCATGACGGGACTGATTTCAACGCCCAGGCAGTGAAGTTTGACTACGATAGGGTGCTTGCCGCCCCCGTACCCTACCTGAAAGAGGTTAGCTATATCGAGGTTGTTGATGATTACACCGTCCGTTTCCACCTCTCGCAATGGAACGCCCTCATCATGAGCGACCTGGAGCGTGAACCGTGCTTCATCATGTCACCCACTGCCTACGAGAAGCTCGGCTCAGAGGGGCTATCCACCAATCCCGTGGGGACCGGCCCCTGGATAATTGAGGAGCTCGCGCGGAACCAGCACATAAAATACGTGAAGAACCCCGACTACTGGGAAGAAGGCCTGCCCTATCTTGACGGACTGGAAATTATCGTCATGCCGGACCCGATGACGAGACAGGCATCATTGCTGTCTGGAGATATCGACGTTTTCTGGCAGGCAGACCGGATTTCCACCATTGACCTGGCTGCAATGGGGTATGAATACCAGAGCTTTGTCGGGCAGAACGCAGTAATCAGTTATGACAGCACCAGCCCCGAATCCCCCTGGTCTGACAAGAGGATGCGGGAAGCCATGGAGTACGCCGTTGACAAGGAAAAGATTACTACGGTGCTGGGACAGGGCATGGTCAAATCCTCATACAGCAATATTCACAGTATCCGTGATTGGGGTGACCCCGGTGCCGCTCCGAGGATGTATGACCCGGATAAGGCAAGGCAATTGATAGCTGAGGCCGGCTATGCCGCTGGAGTCAAGTGCCTGATGCGCTACGGTGAGCAAGTGAACGAAGATTTTGTGGTGGCTTTGCAGGAAGACCTGGCAAATGTGGGCATCGATATCGAACTTGATTTCATGACTATGCCGGTGCAAAGAGAGGTACAAAGAACACCGCACGTAGGTAATGAGCTGAGGCTCGAAGCCATACGCTATGACCCGCCCAATCTCCTGGGCGCGGTGAGGATGGACCTTTCTGAAAAAGCCGAAGGGATGCCCAGCACCAAGCGACCGGATGGATTTGAGGATCTCTTCGAGCAGGCAATGGCAGAAGTAGACCCTGCCAAACAGCTGGAGCTGCTGCTAGCGGCGGAGAAGATTGCCTATGAAGAGGTGATGACTGTTCCTCTCTGGAACGCCCCTATGTTTTCCATCTATCCTTCCTATGTGAAGGATGCTAAATGGTATCCCACCGGTCCCTTCCAGGAACTGCAGTATGCCTGGTTTGATAAGTAATTAGTTGACAGAATAAAGCTGGCGTGAATTAAAAGAAATGCGTGGCAGGCTCTAGGGCTTGCCACGCATCATTTATATTGTAGTCTGGAAGCTTTGGTAAAATTGCCCCCGCCGAGAACATCAAGGCGATGCTTGATTTCACCAAGGAATACGGCGTTTATCAATGACAATCAGAATATAGCAACAATCAGTTAGCCGAAAAGCGCATTGGATTTACTGAGTATTCCTCTCCCTTTGAAGCGGAATCGTACGCCGGCAACCATTTGATGAAAACCGTTGAATTCAATTAAGTACCGCCAGGTTAAAGGGCGATTAATACGAAAAGAAAGGATCGGCACATCTGGTACCGGAGCGCACCCGCACCAAGCCTATTTTGCACTTCACGGAAAGCCTGCTCTGGGATACCTGTCAGGTTTACAAAATTTTGTACCGCATTCTCTACGAATAGGGTTATCGCTCCCTGGGTACTAAGGCTACCAGTGCTATCGCTGAGCCGGGAGTTCCCGCCTGGGATCAGGACCTGGAGCACATGCCACGGAGAGGGCTGGCCGGCGGCAGGATAAAGAACAGATAATGCCACGACTGTGTGACCTGGGGCTATATGTAGGGCAGTGAAGATTGCCCCATCTTTAATTCGCTAATGTAAACAGTTATAACGGGGATGAAATTCAGCAAGAAAGAGGGCTGCCACCACGGCGACAACCCACTTTCCTTCTATTTCATTCCCGGCAACACCGGATTATGCGGGCATTTGCAATACAATGTGCGCCATTAATCCAGCATCCACGGAAGGGGTTACCAGAATGAGGCCGGATAGGTGATGTCTATCGCCCGCTTGGGGCACTCCATCCAGCAAATGCCGCAGTGCC
>CAYOKF010000016.1:0-14788 GCA_964404475.1 uncultured Dehalococcoidaceae bacterium
AGTATCACAATCTTCGGGTTAAGCATAAGAGCCGCCTTCACCGTGGTTATCACGGTTATGGGGTCAGGGTAGGCTACCACCAGAGCAGTGGCGCGTATGAGGCCGGCTTTTGATAGCACGCTGATATTGGTAGCGTCCCCGTATATTCGCGGGTGCCCGCTACTCCTGGCCTCGGCAACACGCTCCGGGTCATCCTCGATAATTATAAAGGGTATATGAGCCTGTTGAAGACCGCTGGCAATGCTCTGGCCTACCTCACCATAGCCGGCGATTACCACACGTTTTGCCGCATCCCCGGAGGGCGGTACTGCCGGCTTAGGTTCTGCCTCACCCGTACTCTTACGCCTCTTGTTCAGAGCCAGCAGAAGCTGGTGATGCAAGCGGTTTGCCAGGCTGATAGATACCGGCGTTAATATCATCGTGACAACGGCACTGGCCAGAATCAAGGAATAAAAATATTCAGAAACTATGCCGTTTTCTAAACCTGCCTGGGCAAGAATAAAGCCGAATTCACCAATCTGGAAAAGGCCCACGCCGGTTAATTAGGCTATCCTGAAACTGTAACCAAAAAGCAGTACAATGCCAGAAACAACCAGGCTCTTCACAACAATGATAACGACTATAGCCAGTAGAATAGTCGCCCAGTTCTCGGCCATGAAGGCGGGGGAAAGCAGCATACCCAGAGATACAAAGAATAAGCTGGCGAATATATCCCGCAGCGGGGTAATTTCCGCAAGGGCCTGGTGCACAGACTTGGTCTCACGCAGCACCAGACCCACCAGGAAGGCCCCGAAGACTATGGATAAGCCAAATATTTGCGTGCTTAAGGCAGCACCCAGACACAATACGAGAATCGTTAATATAAACAATTCCCGTGAACGGAAGCCGCCAACACCGCCTAATAACCAGGGAAGCACCCACCGCCCTAATACAATAGTAAATCCGATGAAAACCAGGGCCTTGCCGACAGATGTAGCCAGTGTCAGCGGCAAATTCCCGGCATTCCCGCCCAGGAATGGCATGACCAGCGTCATAAAAATGACACTGATGTCCTGAAGGATAAGAATGGCAATCATTATCCGCCCCTGAGCTGAGGAAAGCTCCCCCCTGTCCATCATGACTTTCAGACACACGGCGGTGCTACTGAGGGAGATAATCAGACCAAACAGAATGGACTGCTGCATTGACCAGCCAAACAGGGTAAAACCGGCTAATATACCCAGGCTGATGGTAAGGAAAATCTGTAAAATGCCACCCAGTATACCTATCCTGCCGGCTTCACGTAACTGGACTACCGATATTTCCAGTCCGAGGGTAAACATCAACAGGGTGACACCGATAGTGGCGCCTGCCTCAACAATGGCCACGTTGCTGACCAGGCCAAGAGCATGGGGGCCAATAGCTACCCCGACAACGAGGTAACCCAGAATAACGGGCTGTCGCAATCGGTGGGCTATCATCCCGCCAATCAGGGCAGCCGCGAGCAGTATGGCAATAGTAAAGACCGGATCCGACTGTGACACGCCGGCAAACCCCTCTTACCAGTTTCTTGTATTATATCACAGGCCCTTGGACTACTTGAGGGAATATCAGAGATTTATTTACCGGGATGATATTCCTGACATGATACCTGGCATTCACAGGAGATTAAATTACGGTGTGCTGCCATTGTTGTTGAGAGCCTTTTACTATTGTTATTTCAGTTATTTAAGGATAAGGAGCCATGATCAAGCCCCCGCCGTCAACGGGCAATGAACCGGGGGATTTTATGATGCGGAGCCACCGGATTATGTTTCGGCGAGGTAGGAAACCGCAGTCTGGTTTCTATAGTCATATAAACCATGCCAGTTATCTATTTCCGCAGGGCTCCAGTGCAGTTGCCGGAACTTAAACCCGTAATCACCCAGTAGCGCTTCTACCAGAGATTCAGTTGGTGTAGCCGTCAAGCCGCCCGGACTAACCGTGGCCACGTCCCTCGCCGGATTCTCGTAATAGAAGGCCAGATAACCGGCTACCGCCCGGCATTCTCCCCTTCTCAGTCCTGTGAGCTCATATTCTGATACTTCAAACTTTTCCACACAGGTGTCAAGTATGAAATATCTTGGTTTGATCCTGCTTATCTGCGCCAGAAGCTCGCCCTGTCTTGTGGTGTGGTAGAAAAAGCCGAAGCAGAGAATCGTATCAAATTGCCCGGTGGCCACTGTCGGCAAGTAGTTAAAGACATCTTCTTTGATAAAGTCAAACTTTGAGGCAGGATAACCTGAAGCCGTCAGGTTCTCAGTAGCGTCTTTAACCAATCTAGACCTCGGCTCGACACCAACAACGTGTTTGGCCCCTAACTGTAAACACCCGTAGGAAAAGGCGCCATCATGGCTGGCGATATCCAGAACGTTCTTATCGCGTATGGCGTGGAGATTCCGGGTAAGCAGCATTTCACAGCGGTAATTTAAACGGTTTTCGGTTGCATAGACCCGGCTGGTATACAGGAACGGGGTACCCCGGTAATCAACTGAGAACTTCATTATCTCTCCCCTGATTAGCGCTCAGTTTAGTAATACTAGATTCAGGAACATTATGGATAAAGAGTCAAAAGCCGCGTGTTACCTGAAATGGGGAACTAAAATTCTAAACAATATCCCTGTGATAGCTTTGCAAGGCTTTAACGCTCGGTTTACTCTGGTGATACATGGCAATACCCCTGGCCGCTGCTGCGGCTGCCGCCAGGGTAGTGATATAAGGCACTTTATACTTGATAGCCGCCTTCCGTATATACGAATCGTCATACTGGCTCCACTTGCCGCTAGGTGTATTAATCACCAGCTGAATATCACCGTTCATTATGGCATCCACAATGTTAGGGCGTCCCTCATAAACCTTGAGAATTAATTCAGATTCGATACCACTTTCTATTAAAAATTGACGGGTGCCCTGCGTAGCCTTAATTCTAAAGCCGAGTTCCGTAAAGCGCCTGGCCACTTCATATAATACTGCCGGCCGATCCTTCTGTGACACGGTTATCAAGACAGTACCGTCTGAGGGCAGCCTCTGTTGCGCCGCCGCCTCCGCCTTAAAAAATGCAAGGCCAAATGAGTCAGCAATGCCGAGTACCTCGCCGGTAGAGCGCATTTCCGGCCCCAGGACCGGGTCTACCTCAGGAAACATGTTAAACGGAAAAACCGCTTCTTTCACTCCATAATGCGGAATCTTGCGCCGCCCTAGCTCAAGCTCGTCCAGCTTCTTGCCCAGCATGAGCCGGGTGGCAACCCGCGCCATAGAGACATTACATACCTTGGAAACCAGCGGCACCGTCCGTGAGGCTCTGGGATTAGCCTCCAGTACGTAGACAACATTATTGGCAATGGCATACTGGATATTCATCAGGCCAACCACATTAAGCTCCATGGCAATCTTCCTGGTGTATTCATAGATGGTATCAATATGCTCCTGAGACAGGCTTACCGGCGGAATCACGCAAGCGGAATCACCGGAGTGAATTCCCGCCAACTCAATATGCTCCATGATAGCCGGCACAAACGCATCAGTTCCGTCAGCAACCGCGTCTGCTTCCGTTTCAATAGCATTCTCCAGGAACTTATCAATCAGGATGGGCCTATCCGGAGTAACGCCAGCTGCCGCCGCCACGTATTCTTTGAGCATTTCCTCGTCATAGACTATTTCCATACCCCTCCCGCCCAAGACGTAAGACGGCCGCACCATCAGGGGGTAACCAATGCGCCCGGCAACGCCAAGTGCCTCCGCCAGGTTGCTGGCCATACCGGACTCTGACATGGGAATACCTAGCTTCTGCATCATCTGACGGAAACGGTCCCTGTCCTCGGCAAGGTCTATCGTCTCCGGCGAGGTACCCAGGATGCTAACGCCAGCCTCAGCCAATTCATTGGCAATGTTCAGAGGCGTCTGCCCGCCGAACTGGACAATGACACCTTCAGGTTTTTCTTTTTCGTAGATGCTCAACACATCCTCTACCGTCAGGGGTTCAAAGTAAAGCTTGTCTGAGGTATCATAGTCAGTGGAAACAGTCTCCGGATTGCAGTTGACCATAATGGTCTCGTAGTCTTCATCGCGCAGCGCCAGGGCAGCGTGTACGCAGCAATAATCAAACTCTATTCCCTGACCAATGCGGTTTGGGCCGCCGCCCAGAACCATTACCTTCTTCCGGCGGCTACTGGCAATCTTATCGGAACCGTTGTAAGTCGAGTAATAATACGCGGCATTTTCCACTCCGCTCACCGGGACCGGCTCCCAGCCTTCAACCACGCCCAGAGAAGTCCGCCGTTGTCTGATTTCTTTCTCAGGCATACCAAGGAGCTGGGAGAGGTACCGGTCAGCAAACCCGTCTTTCTTGGCCTGAACCAGCAAATCATCCGGCAATGTCTCACCCTGATAGCGCAAGATTCTCTCCTCCAGCTCAACCAGTTCTCTCATCTGGTCGATAAACCAGGGTTTGATGTACGTTTTCTCGTACAGTTCCTGTACTCCGGCACCCTTGCGCAGCGCTTCATACATAATAAACTGCCGTTCACTGCTCGCTTCGTTAAGCAATTCCATGAGCTCATCTAACGGTTTTTCGTGAAAGTCCTTGGCAAAGCCCAACCCGTAACGGCCGTTTTCCAGGGAGCGGATTGACTTCTGAAACGCTTCCTTGTAAGTCTTACCGATACTCATCACCTCGCCGACGGCGCGCATCTGTGTCCCTAGCTTATCCTCAGCACCCCGGAACTTTTCAAAAGCCCACCTGGCGAACTTGACTACCACATAATCACCTGAAGGGGTATATTTCTCCAGCGTTCCCTCACGCCAGTAGGGAATTTCGTCCAGGGTCAGACCGGCGGCCAGTTTGGAAGAGATCAGCGCAATCGGGAAACCGGTGGCTTTGGAGGCGAGCGCTGAAGAACGGGAAGTCCTGGGATTAATCTCAATCACCACCACCCGCCCCGTCCCGGGGTCATGAGCAAACTGAATATTGGTACCACCGATAACCTGTATCGCCTCAACAATCCGGTAAGAATAATCCTGGAGCCGTTTCTGTAGTTCAGGGGTAATGGTGAGCATGGGTGCCGTGCAATAGGAGTCCCCAGTATGGACGCCCATTGCGTCCACATTTTCAATAAAGCATACTGTAATCATCTGGTTTTTGGCGTCACGCACCACCTCCAGCTCCAGTTCCTCCCAGCCCAGGACTGACTCTTCTATCAGCACCTGGCTGATAAGACTGGCGGCGATACCCCGGCTGGCAACAGCCCGCAACTCCTCCACGTTGTAAACCAGACCGCCACCCGTACCACCGAGACAATAAGCAGGGCGGACAACCACCGGATACCCCAGTGCGGACGCAACCTTTTCCGCGTCCTCGACATTATAGACCGCTTCGCTGCGAGGTATCTCCATACCCAGACGGTTCATCGTTTCTTTAAACGCGATCCGGTCCTCACCACGCACGATGGCATCAACCTCAACGCCAATTACCTTAACCCCGTACTTATCAAGAACCCCGCAACGCGCCAGTTCCGCACTCAGGTTAAGACCGGTTTGCCCGCCAAGATTCGGCAGCAAAGCATCGGGGCGCTCCTTTTCAATTACCTGCGTCAGTGACTCCACAGTGAGTGGTTCAATATAGGTAACATCCGCCATTCCAGGATCAGTCATAATGGTTGCTGGATTGGAATTAACCAGCACTATCTCGTAACCCAGTCCGCGAAGGGCTTTGCAAGCCTGCGTCCCGGAATAATCAAATTCACAGGCCTGACCGATCACAATGGGGCCGGAACCAATAATCAATACCTTTTTAATATCTTCTCTTCTTGCCATGTAAATCCTCTATAACTTTAACTTTACCTTATTTTAAACAGCGTTACCGGGGTGTTTAGCAACATTGACGACTAGGGTGAGCCATTTCTCAGATAAAAATACGATAGAGCGATTTACTGGCAATTATAGCATAGTGCGACAGCCTTTGGTAATACGGCGCGTTCTAAGGCTGGTAACAATAGCTAATGTTAGAAATATATAACTTTAATCGGGATTAAGCGCCCTTAACAGCCCAAAACGCCTGTTTGCCGCTGCTGACGCCGTTGACAGGACGCAAAAATATGTTAGAATTAATTAACGTTAGAAATATACAACCATTACGGAGAATGCCGTGAGAACAAAAAAAATATTTTTGGTTTTTTTTATTACGGCGCTGATTCTGACCGTGGTGCTCATCTCCATAAAGGCATACTATGTGGCTATTGCCCTCGTTGCGGGCACGTTGCTCATCGGTCACCGTGAATTCTGGTCCCTGGTAACCAGGAGAAAACTGCCCCCGTTCGATGAGCGAGTGCGAGAAAATATCGGCAAATCCGTGCGCAACGGATTCATCTTCTTCGCGCTGGCTTCAGCACTATTAATGTTGCCCTTCAGTACCATCCTGATCAGTAAACCCGGCACCGTGCATGTCCTGGGTGGCCTTTTGCTGGCCGGAGGAGCCGTATACCTCTTCTCGTATCTCTTTTATGACCGTGCCGAGCCCGGGTTGAAGGAGAAATGGCTAAGAATGCTGAGAGTATTTCTGCTGGTAGCCGGCGTATCGTTAGGGTCTTTTATCATCAGCGTCTTCCTGCATAACGCCATTTATGGTCTCTTCATTCAGTGGTTTGGCGCCGGCTTCTGGGTAAGAAGCGGTATGCCTGATGAGCCATTATTCTTTTTTATCTCCGTTTTTATAGCTCCCCTGGGGTTTGCGGTCGGCATCATCGGCAGCGCGGTTATTTTCCTTAAAGGCCTGTTCAGCAGAACAAACTGAAACAGATTGCGAAGACTTCACCTTTTAAGCATGAAGCAGGAATCAATGCGAACCAGAATCAAGGAACTACGGACCAAATATAATCTGACCCAGGAAAAGCTGGCCGAGATGGTGGGGGTCAGAAGAGAAACCATTATTTTCCTGGAGCAAGGTAAATATAACCCGTCTCTCCGGCTGGCTCACAACATCGCTAAGGCTTTACAGGCTAAACTAGACGAGATATTTATTTTTGATGACTAGGGCATAAGGAGATGCGGCAACGGAGAGGCTAGATTGCCAGTCTTAAGAGTTCTACCACATTCCGCAAAAATATCTTTTCCTTATCCTCGTCAGGGATATCCATTTTCTCTATGGAGTCTATCGTCACCGCGGTAAGTCCGTAGGGAGGCCCCAGGGGCGCATCGGTGCCAAAGAGCAGATGATCCGCACCAAAGAAATTATAGCCGCAGTTTAAGCCACTGGTGCCCCCGTAAAGCGCGGTGTCATTATAGAATTTACGGAAATGCTCCACCGGCTCACGAATGGGATGACCTGCCCCAAGTACGAGCCGAACCATCCACCTTATCCTCCCTTCAAAGCAAGGCACCATGCTTCCGCAGTGGTGAGTGATAAACTTGATACCAGGATAATCATTGAAAACACCGGACAATACCAGGTTCCTCATTGCGGACGCCGTCTCATAAGGCCAGCCAAACAACGGCTCGTGGTGCATCTTGGTGGAACAGGGATGTATCCATATCGGCAGATCATAATGCGCCATTTTCTCGTAGAGCGGCTTGAATTTGGGCAAATCCAGGGTCTCCCCGTTTATGGTGGTGAATATCTGTACCCCCTTCAACCCCAGCTGGGTTATCGCCCGGTCGGTCTCCTCCAGGGCAGAGTCCATATCGGTTAAAGGCAGACAGGCCACCGCCCCGATAAATTTATCGGGATACCTGTCCACCAGCTCAGCGAGTTCTTCATTGGCTGTTCTGGCCAGATCGACGGCATCGCCCGGCGCGATCGTCGCCTCTACCAGAGGCGGGAGGGATACGGTCAATACCTGCAACACATCAGGGTATCTATCCATGAGCCGCAATCTCATATCAATATCGGTCATAGCACGGTTGCTGGCCTCTCCGAATTCAGTGCCTGGCTTAGCCTTCTTGCGAAAAGCCGCCAGATACTTCTCCGGCAAGATGTGGGTAAAGACGTCAATTTTCACTGTTTTCTAACCTCCTTTTTATAACCATCAGGGAAATAGCACCGCCGCAGGGGGGAACCAGGTAACACTTTAAGCTACCAGGCAGAATTTGTCAACAAAGACTGTATCAGGCTAAAGGCGAAATCCCGGTTTTTCATTACTTGCTTCTGCAATGCCTACACTGGCAGTAAAGCAGTGAATTTACTATTTGTTACCCCGGTCTCAATCTCCAATTAATTAACAAGATTTGATAATACCGTTGTATCCAGCACCAGTCATAGCAATAAATCTAATGATTTATTCTTACCAGGGTAAAATTATACACCATTAATACTTCTGGGTTATGGGCAAATTCTCAATACTGGCTTAAAATGCGCTGGCGGGGGCTTTCATGGTAAGGTTAGAAGCCCCGGCACGCTCGGAGTATCAGGGTGAACCGGCCTGACCGGTTTCTAGCTGGCGGTGATATCAAGTTATAGCCAGGGTTTTCTATTTTACTTTTTACCGGCTATAGAGTAGAATTAACCACCCAATAAAAAGCAGATCGGAGGTCGAAGAATGGCAAAATCAACAGCAGACGAGCACTATGAGGAGAAGTTTGAGTTCCCCCTGTGGAAGCTCATCAAGCAGCGCGCCGAGGAAAAGGACATCAGTTATGTCCAGGCTTCCGGCGAGGTGCTTCCCGAGTACGAAAAGGGCATCAGGTACCGGGATGAGGCTTTTGAAAGCGCGGAAATAGGGAAAAGGCAAAAAGAACTCGCCGAGCTAGCCGAACGTGAACGAAAAGCGGCGGGATAAGGAGACTAGAATGGCTTTAGAACAGATTGCAGACAGGATTGTAGAAACAGATGTGCTGGTAGTTGGTGGCGGCATTGCCGGCTGTCCCGCCGCCGCTAGGGCTGCCCAGAACGGATTGAAGGTTACACTGGCGGAGAAGGCGAAAACTGACCGGAGTGGCAGCGCTGCTGCCGGTATCGACCATTTTTGCGGTATCTACGAGCGTGGCATGACGGTAAAAGAGTTCACCGAACTCACAGCGGGGTATGGCCCGCAAGCTTACTACGGTGGCGCAGACTTCTCGGATCTCACCAGATTATACAAGCAATATGCCAACGGTATGTGGGGGGTGGAGGAACTTGAAAAGCTCGGTGTGCCCATGAGGTGGGGTGACGGTAAACTGCGCCCTACTAAGGACTACCACTGGGGCGGGCCGATGATGCGGGTACACTGGAGAGACGTCAAGCCAATAATGGCCAAGGCAGCGAGAAAGGCCGGGGTAAACGTCCTTGAGCGGACCATGATTATTGACCTGCTCACCAGCAAAGGCGCCGTCGTGGGTGCTACCGCGATAGACACCCGCACCGGCGAATTCGTCGTCATCAAAGCCAAGGCCACGGTGCTTGCCACTGCGGCCTGCTCCCGGGTTTACACTCCGGAAACACCCATGCCCGGGAAATATAAGTTCCGCTATCACTGGTGTCCGGCCTCGGTCTCCGGTGATGGCTGGGCAATGGCCTACCGGGCTGGCGCCGAACTGGCCAACCTGGAACAGGGCGGCCGGGGATACCGGTTCCGGGATGACCTGGTCCTCTCCTTCGGAAACAACGGCAATGAGGGAATCTCCGCCCAGCGGCTGACCTGGGACGGAGAGGAATTCGTTGATCAATCAGCGCAAAGGCTCACCGCCCTAGAACGGCAGGGAAAGGACCCGTTCTACTTCAGTCTTGCTAACCTGCCTGAAGACTTCCACAAGAGGATAGAGGTGGCCTATGTTGATGAAAGGCTGTTGTCATTCAAGATAGCCGAGGACAGGGGCTTCAATCTCAGGTCACACTGGTACGAGATGATGGATAGCAGGCCCAACCAGCTTCATACAGCCCCCGGCATATGGTCAGACGTTGATTTCAAGACGACACTCAACGGACTCCACGCTATCGGAGACTGCGTCGCCGGCTGTCATGATGTGGCTAATGGTTCTATCAGCGGACTCCTTATCGCCGATGTCCTCCCCACCTTCGTCAGCAAGGCCCCTGAGCCGGTCATTGACGAAGCCCAGGTGGAGAGCCAGAAAGAAACGGCAAGGGCACCCCTCTCAGTGAAGGACGGCACCGAACCAATAGAACTGGAGATGGCCATCCGCTACATATGCGACCGATACGTGGGCTTGTATAAAGGGGAGGGGAGACTAAGAGAAGGACTGAGACGCATCAGCTCACTAAGAAGAGAGTTCCTGCCCAAGCTAGAGGCCAGTAATCCCCATGAGTTGATGAGAGCTCTGGAAATCCGCAACATAATGGACGTGGCTGAGCTACACATCAAGGCTTCCCTGGAAAGAAAAGAAACATGGAGCGGTCATATTCGGCTCGATTACCCTGAGAAAGACCCGTCACTGGGTAAAAAGCTCCTGTACCAGCGGCTGGACGATGGCAAGCCCGTGCTTGAGTTCAGGGAGCGACCACCAATGGCGCTACCAGATGATCATAAGGAGGAAAGATAAATATGCCAGCGAAGATTAACTATAAGAAATGCATCGGCTGTGGTAGATGCTATGACCTGTGCCCTCTGGACGTTTTTGCCTGGGACGAAGAGAAGGAAATACCGGTAGTAGCTTACGAGTATGAGTGCTGGCACTGCGGTATCTGCTGGATGGAGTGCCCCAAGCGGGCAATAGACATCACCTATCCGGCCTCGTTCTGGTAATGCGTCGTGGGATAATAAAACCACTGAGTTAATAGAACAGAATTTTAGCAGGTAAGGTTAGATGGGTAGGGCAATAACAGTTAATGGCCCTACGGGAGGTAGACCTGATTCATGCTGGTACCAGCTTGATTTAGGAGTAGTACCGCCAAAGATACGAGATGATGCGCGGCAAATCTTGCTTTTGCCGCGCATCATTTATTAATACCGGCCAGTTAAGACCTTAACGGACAATAGACATCACCTACCCGGTGTTATATTTGTAATTCTCCTCATGAACTGCTAAAATGCAATCACCGTTTTTTGTATTGACGAAGGAGGTATGATTATGGCAAATGACCTGCCCAGCATCACGGTAAAAGTTATTGGCGTGGTTAAAAGTGAGTTTGAAAAAGAGAATAGAACTAAAGCTGCCAGTAATGTCGTTTCGGAGATAGTATTTGATGAAAGATTTACTGATGCCCTGGAAAAAATTGATGATTTTTCACATATCGTAGTGCTGCACTGGATTGGTATGGTCACTGAGCCCGCGCCCATGCTGGTCCATCCCCACCTTGACCCGGCAAATCCCATAGTTGGAGTTCTTTCCACTAATGCCCCGCATAGACCCAATCAGGTAGGGCTATGTGTCGTGGAACTGATCGAGCGCAGTGGCAATGTACTGAAGGTTAAGGGGTTAAACGCCGGCAATGGAGACTCAGTAATAGACATAAGACCCTACATGCCAGAATTATATTCATTCCCGGATGCTACCAAGGCATCATGGGTATCATTTTAAAATTGATAAGCGCGGTATCTACTCAGGCTCATACGGGAGACGGCCAGGTTATCTTTCCTTAGCTTCCCAGAGTGGTGTATTGCTGTCTATCCCCCGGCGATTATAAACATTATGTCAATCTCGTCTCCGTCGGCGGCTGGCCTGTCCAGCAACTCCGGATATGAGCTCTCCCGGTTAACGTAGATATCAACGGAATAAAGCAATTTACCCGTCTTGGTATCAAACAGCCTATCCCTGAGAGCGGGAAACTGCTTTGTCAGATGTTCAAGGCACTCACCGGCAGTACTTCCTTCAACTAAGACAGTCTCAACACCGCCTGCAAGATGACGCAAGAACCAGGGGATGTTTACCCTTATGCTCACCGGCTTAGTCCCCGATGGAACGGCCGCATTGTTCACAATCAGGGTCACGTTTAACCCTGAACTCGGTGAACTTCATGTCCAGGCCGTTGTAATCCAATAGTCTATTGGTCAATAGATGACCCATCCCCACGATGTACTTGATAACCTCCGTTGCCTGGATACAGCCGACAATCGCCGGTGTAACCCCGATTACCGGGATCTTCTCCTCAGGGATCAGGCCGTGATAAACGCACCGCAGACAGGCTGATTCACCCGGGAGCACCGTCATCACCCTGCCCTCAAAGCCATAGACCGCCCCGTGAAACAGAGGGATTTTTTTCTGCAGAGCCACCTTATTCAGTAAAAATCTGGCCGGCAAGTTATCCGTAGCGTCAACGATTAAGTCAAAACCGCTGACCAGCTGAGCGGCATTGGCCCCGGTTATCATTGCCTCAATTGCTTCCAGCTTCACCCCCGGATTTAATCTCCTGAGCTTGGCGATAGCCGAGGCAGCCTTACCTTTGCCGAGATCCTCATCCCAGTGGAAGACCTGCCGGTTCAGATTGCTAAGCTCTACCCGGTCATGGTCAACTATCCGCATCACACCCACCCCCGCCGCCGCCAGATAAGTAGCTACCGCGGAGCACAGACCACCGGCACCGGCAATAAAGATTCTGGCTCTTTTCAGTTTCTCCTGCCCTTCCCTGCCAAATCCCCTGATCATTATCTGCCGGTCATATCTTCCCAGTTCATCTCCGGTAAGCATGGTAGCTACTCCGCCTTCACTTCCACCCGCTTCAGACAGCCACTACCGCTATAAATTCCGCGGCTACCCGGGAAAGACCAGCTTCCCTCCCGTACCGCCGACATTCATACCCGAAATAAGAAGCACCCGCGCGGTATCGGTACCGATGTTTTTTATGGAATGTACCTCATCAGAGCGGCAATATATCAATGTGTCCGCACCTACCCTTTGCTCCTTACCCCCTATTGATACCAGCAGGTCGCCACTGAGAACGTAGTGGACGTGATCAAATACATCACATTCCGCATGATAATGGGGCTCGGCAGAGCCCCCCGGCTCAATCTCGTTATAATTGACCCCTAGATGCAGTGAACCGCTCTCATTGTTCTGGAGAAGCGGGTAGATAGTGAATTTATGATGTCCCTCAACTCCGGTCCTGGCTTCCAGGTCACCAGGGTTTCTTACCAAACCGTTACTTACCACCATTTTCCCCCTCCGTTATTCCAGCTATCTCAAATCAGGCGGACTCACCGGAAATTTATTCTTAAACAGAGTCTGCAACCTATTTCTCTTTTATAGCCTTGGCCATCCCCATTTCTTTAACAAACTCCTCCATAGTAAGAGCCGCTAGCGTTAGCGGCTGGAGAGTCCCTCTGGCCCCCAGCTGCGAGGCAACACGGGATATCACCCCGTTGTTGGGAGCCTCCAGAATATTCAGGAAATCATAGGGACCAAGCAGCGCATACTGCACTAACACTTTAGCCCCCATCTCCTCCACTTCCCTGTTTACCTCCCAGATTCTGCCGGGATTCCTCATTATGGTCTTTCGCCCCTCATCTGTCAAAGTGGTTAGCATAATAAAATATGGCATATCACCGTCCTCCTTCAAGACCTATTTGACGCTTCTGTAGTTTATTAAATTAATAATTCTTCGGTCAATGTCCTTCTTGACATCTATTGACCGTTATGACTCACCCCATATTTAAGTGCCCAGAACCATAAGGTCGTCAAAGGGCCATTTGCACAGTAGTTCACAGCCGTTATCCGTTATCCGGTAGGTATTCTCGATGGCGACACCCTCGTATCCCTTGATACAAAATATGGAGTGGTAAGCAAGACACATGTTCTTCTCGATAACTCTTTCGGCCTCACTCCCGGTGCAGGTTGGGGCATCATCCCAGCGGATACCCATACCGCCGAAATGATTGGTGTACCAGGTAGTGCGGAACTCGCTCAAGTCCTCCAGGGACTTAAATGATTTGGGCGGGAACGGACGGCTTCGGTCAATATCAAGACTGGTAATGCCGGGGCGCAGCAAGTCCTGAACCCTGTGGTGCAGCTCGGCGGTAAGGTTATAGACCTCTTGCTGAAGCTCAGTGGGCTTGCCACCTACCAGAAAAGTGCGGTCATAGCATACTTTATAGCCGCAGAAGGTAACATGACATGCCTCCAGAGACATCAATTCACCGGGTCTGACTGTTCTATCCGACCAGTTAAACTGGCGGGGGGAGGTCCTAGGGCCGGAATTGACGACCCACCCCTCAATATATTCCGCCCCCGCTCCGTAGATACCCCTGGCCATGATCGCCTGCGCATCATTCTCCCTCATCCCCGGCTTAAACTCCCTGACCACCGCGGCGTAGCCTGCCTCATTGCAGGAAGCGGCCATCTTCATAAGCTCTATCTCGGCATCCGTCTTTATCATGTCGGCTTCCAGTATCCAGGCGTTGCCATCAACGATATTTAAGCCGGCATCCTGTAACGCCCTGGTCAGATGCGGAGGGCCATAGTCCAGGCTACAGGGCAAATCACCGACGCCATGTTCCTTCATCAAGCTTTTTATTTGCTGGGCTGCCCGGGCCCAACGCTGGGCAGCGTCATCACTGGCGCGGAATTTAATTACCTCAGGCTGCAATAAAACGTCATCAGTGACTATCCTGTCCTTAAGCCAGGGGCAATCATCAATTATCTGCTGGTCATCAAAATTCTTTATAGCAGATACATAGGGATAACCTGCATCCCTGACCAGCAAGATGAAACGCCAGGGTATGTGCCGGGTGTACGGATGACTCCAGGGATTGGAAAGGTACCGTCCGCTATCCCAGTTAAAAACGATCGCCGCTCCAATTCCATGCTTGTGCAGCATTTTATGTGACCTGTCCAGCCTTTCTTCTCGGAGACGCTGAAAATCGATCCTCTGCTGCCAGTCAACATTGTTTTTCCCGTAAAATGACATCCG
>CAYOKF010000017.1:0-14687 GCA_964404475.1 uncultured Dehalococcoidaceae bacterium
CCGGTATCCTTATATGCCTATCGGCTTACTTCATTCTCCACTTAATCTGGTTGACTGCTCTGGGTATGTGCATGCTGATACTATCATTTATCCTCATCGCGCTGGGGAGGACGATTTCCAACCTGCCCCCGGAGGTCTGCGGCATGCTCCTGGAAACCGGTATTAGCAACATTGCCAGTATTGTCGAAGAGCTTGGAATCAGAACCCAGGCTATCTATCTTCCGGCTTCACTCACTAATGATCAACCACGAGCGCTTATACCGCTGCACTCTAACTCATCGAGTCCCTTCATCACCAAAGCCCTGCCCCGGCGATTCATTGTGCACTACGGAGACCGTCCTGAAGATGTCGGTCTGCTACTTTCAACCATTGGAAGCACTGCGGTCAACATGCTGGAAGTTAAACCGGGGCCTACCCCGGCCGAGCTGGAATCAGCACTGACCTCACTATTTACCGGCGAACTTGGTATTGCTGACGGAACCAGGGTATCCTGCCAGAAAAACCAGATTAAGGTGGAAATATATAAACCTCATATTGAAAACGGAGCCAGCTGGTCACACCAATGTCTCGGCGGGCCTTTAGCATCCGTAGTTGCCTCGGTGTCCGCTGAGGCCTGGAACAAACCGGTCACTATCAAACAAGAGACCCGGCGAAACGGGAAACATTACGTCGAGCTTGAGGTAGTAGCGTGAGGTTATATAACATTTACATCCTTAGCATTGCCCTGACACTACTGCTGACTACTGTTATGCTGACTGCTAGCGGACAGGATTCCCTTAGCATCTACTACACTATCTACCTTGCCGAGGCGCTGATTATTACAGAGCTATTTGTGTTCTTTAACGCCAAAGCCCGCCGCGGATTGAACCTGGTTTGCAGTGTGCTCCTCGTTGGATTCATGTTTGTTCTGGGCCTGCAAATCATAAAGATACTGATATGACTACCTACTCCAAGCATTTCTTATTCATACCATGAAAAGATTGGCAATTGGTCTGCTGGCAATTATCCCGGCGGGGATGCTCGCTCTCTGCTTTCCCATCTATGCCCAACCGGCACAAACACCCCACATAAATCCAACCGCAGCCAAAGACACGCTGGAGGCAACCGAGATGCTGTCCTCCTATAGTAATCTATTTAACCTGGCTGCACTCAGGCAATATCATGGCGCCCAGAGTATGCTCACTGAAATAAGAACCATCGAGATTCCCGATGAGCTACAATACATTATTGACCGCTATAATAACCTCTCCCGGGAACTGTTCACTACGATGAACAGCGCAGAGTATCTTCTGAATGAAGCTTCCGCTTTGTTTTCAGAAGACCAGAACAAAAATGCTCAGGAAAAGCTTGATGAAGCCGGTGCCGCAATACAGAAAGCCCAATTCCTGCTGATAGACATCGAGGCAATGACCGACACTTTAGTTAACAAACTCGGTGTTTTAGCCGCTCCATCTACCAGCCGATTTAAACAGGCTATTGACCGCTTAATGGCGAGCCTGAAACTCCTCCAAAAACTCACTATTGAGATCGACAGACTCCGCCAGCAACTCAGTGAAAATCCGGTGATGTCAATCAAACCCAGATTCTATTACCCCACGCTCCTGGATGTATCGGCACCGGCTACAATCCATCCCGGGTTACCCTTTACCGTCAGCGGGAAGGTGCAATCAAACAGTAGCAGTATTGCCCGCACGATCAAGTTATGCCTGGATGATACCGAGCTTGCCGAAGTAACAGTATCCGGTTCATTTTGCCTGCAGGTCGCCACGCCACATGAGACAACAACCGGCGAGCATATCCTGACCGTGGCCGCCGCGCCGCAAGACCACTACCCGGCCGCTCAAAAAAAGCTGACCGTCAACGTAGCAAGGTTGCCCATACAAGCCGATATTCAGCTGCCCGGACTGGCTATCCTGCCCAGGCCAATCCAGATTAGCGGCGTGGTGCGCCATGAACTTAGCCCCCTCCCGGACGCCAGAGTATACCTCAGCTTCAAAGATTCCGTCAGTATAACCGGGACAGGTGCTGACGGCAGATTTACCGCAGCAATAGATACCTCCCAACTGACCGTAAAAACCGCCACATCGGCCAACCCTTTCTATGCCACCAGCACCGCCCGGGAGCTGCCCTTTGACTTTTCACTACTCGGCTGGCAGGAAGTAATGGTAAAAATCGAGCCGGCTGAGCCGTGGCACTCAACCCTGGAAACAAAGAGAGTGGTTTTTACCATTAATCCGTTAAATACAACCTTACTGTTAGCCGCATTAGCTTCTCTCGGACTGTTCCTTTACCGGCGGAGCAGCGCCCAACTACAGAAACAGAAAAGCTACCGGTCACAACAAGCCGGACTAAACACATTCATGCCAGCGGCAAAACGCAAGCCCGGGCTCGCCGGCATTGAAGCTAGAATACTGTCAAGTTACCAGAGCGGGCTTATGGCGGCAGAAAAGGCCAGTGGCATATCTATGTTAACCCACACCACTTTCCGTGAGTTTCTCCAGGCCGCCTCATCTCGATTAGCCAGTGCCGCTCAGCCATTTTCAGAACTGACCACCCTGGCTGAGATGACTCTTTACTCGCCTCAGCAACCGGATGAAGTAACCGCCTCCAGAGCTGAACAACTTGCAGCCAGTATTAATCAGGAGTTGCAGAATGGAACTCCGTAGATTCCTGTTGATAATAACTCTATCCATAATCGCCATTCTGCTTATAACAGTCTGGTTCTTCCCGCTAAATGATGATTTCCGGACGGGGAACCCCTTCTGGAACGGTAGCCAGGATATAAGCGCCCGCCATCAGATTACACCGCTGGAATCCCTTTCCGCCCTCCCCGTTTCCCCACCGGGAGCAACACTCATCCTCATCCCTTATCTTGAATTCACACGGGCGGAACTCGGGATGTTACATAACTTTGTCACCCGCGGCGGGACCTTGATTCTGGCCGACGACTACGGCTACGGCAACCAGGTTCTGGAATACCTGAAGATCCCGTTACGATTCTCCGGAGAAACGCTCCTTGACCCGTTATCCCATTACAAGAATAAATGGTTTCCCAGGATTCTGCACTTAACGCCAGGCCCCCTGACCAGCAACGTTACAAGCCTGGTTTTTAACCGTGCCACCGCCATTAACGGCGCCGAAGGTAATGGTACCATCGCTCTGTCCTCTTCATTTAGCTTTCTTGACCAGAACAGCAACCACATCCGTGATGAAGAAGAGCCCGTGGGCCCATTCCCGGTGATTTCCCACTGCCAGAGTGGCAATGGCCAGGTGATACTTATTACTGACCCCAGTATCTTTATCAACAGCATGGAATCAATGGAAGATAATCACATTCTTCTTAGAAATATCAGGAGTTTCACCACTTCCGGACTCTTTATTGACGAATCACATTTGCCACCCTCCACCCTCTACCAGACCAAGAGAATGCTGGCTCACGTTCGTGATTTCTTCACCCAACCATTGAGCACAACGGGAGTGGTAATCGCCGTGCTGGCAATAATACTGCGGCCTATCTGGCGGAAGCCAGCGAATAACCTGTCCTAAAATCTTGAAAGGAGACAATCATGGTAAAAGAAAAGCAAACGGGACACGAAATGGTGAGCAACGTCATTGCCGAAGTATCCAAGGTAGTCATCGGTAAGGACAGTTCAAAGGAGCTCCTGCTGGTAGCTCTGCTCAGTCAGGGACATGTGCTTATTGAGGGTCTGCCCGGCACTGCCAAAACCACCCTTGCCCGCACCTTTGCCCACGTCATCGGTGGCAGGTTTAAAAGAGTCCAGGGGACACCGGATATGCTGCCGGCAGACATCCTCGGTTTCTATTTTTACCGGCCTGACGGCAGCGCCACCTTTATGGCCGGCCCTATCTTCTCCAACGTGCTACTCGCCGATGAATTGAACCGCACTACCCCCCGCACCCAGGCCGCTCTCCTGGAGGCGATGCAGGAGCAGCAGGTCACCATTGAACGCGATACCCACCCTCTGGAAAACCCGTTTATCGTCATTGCCAGCCAGATACCATTTGGCAGCCACGGCACTTCCCCGCTTACTGAAGTCCAGATGGACCGGTTTATGTTCCGCATCTGGAGTGACTTACCCGATACAGTAGAGGAGGAACAGGTTCTCAAGGAAATCGATAGAATATCGGAAGCCCCTCTCTCCGCAGTGATCACGCCCAACGACATCATCAATCTACAGCAAGAGGTAAAAAAGGTACATATCTCAGATAGTATCCGCCAATATATCATTGCCATCCTTGATAACCTTCGCCACCATCAGGATTTATTACTTGGCCCCAGCCCCAGAGCCGGTATTGCCCTGCTGAAAGGCTCAAGAACCCTGGCTTTCATTCAAGGAAGAGATTTCGTTCTACCCGATGATGTCAAACAATTACTAATACCTGTCTTATCGCACCGAATCCGCCTTACTGTTGAAGCTGATATGGATAATACCACCACGGACGATATTATCCACGGTGTAGCCAAAGAGATTCCCGTACCCAAAGCTGATGATAAATAGACTTTCTCTCAGATTGTTATGTCAAATATATGCGCTGCTGGTGCTGCTGGCAGTAACCTTTACGGCGGCGCTGCCTTATGCGCTGCTGGCACTGGCTCTGCTGCTGGCTGTTCTTTACATCATTGCCCGCCCGGCGCCACCCGGATTCAAGATAGCCATTATGATGGCCGCTATCTTCCTGTTACCGCTGACGGTAGCCACAGTTATCGACTCCCTGACTACTCTCTCGCTGGTAACAACTCAAGCCACATCATCATTATCCACTCTCCCTGTTATCTACCTTCTGGATTACAGCCTGCGGCAGAACACTCAGCCCAACAGCGAATTCATACCCGGCAAAAAGGGACGCCATACCACCAGGACTTTTATAGCATTGTGCGCCGCTACGCTGGTCATGATGCTGGTATCAATTGTATTGAGTAAACCTGCCTTGCTCTTTACCGGCATTATTTTTGTCCTCTACCTTCTAGTAATATTGTTAAAAATACTGCTGACCATTCCGAGGCTACCGGTTACCGCCAGCAACGTAATGAAGAGGATAATTGCCGGTACCACCAGTGATATTAATCTAAATATTACCAGCAAGGCGAAGGAAACAATGCATATCCTCGTTAGCGCCCCGGAGCCGTGGATGCAGATAACACCACCAAGATTCACCATAAGCCGAAGTGAAACCGCCAGGTTAAACCTCAGCGTAAATCCGCTCTTATCCGGCCCCACACACCTTCCCTTCCGGATATCAGCCCTGGACTCACGGGGACTGGTCCAGATAAACCAGACTATAGAACCGCTGGAACTGCAGGTAATCCCGCGGGCACAATATGCCGAATGGCTGGCCAGAAAATACCTGGAACAGACCGGAACCTCGGCAGTAGCCGCAACCTCGCTGCCGCCAGAAACAGGCAGGATATATCAGCACGGCACGGAATACTACAAAAGCCGAAGCTATCAGGCCGGTGACCAGATGAGAGATATCGACTGGAAACACACGCTGAAACTAAGCCAGTTGATAGTAAAAGAATGTATTGAGGCTGGTGAAAAAGCGGCGATTATTGCGGTTAACCTGTCCGTAGGCGGTGCCGAAGAGGCTGATATACTCGCTTTTAATTTAATAACGGCAGCATTAACCCTGGCCCGTGAAGGTGTACCAACCTCACTGGCAGCTTATAACCATGAAAAGGTTATCCACAGTACCGCCGTCTCCGACCCCGCAGAAATACTGAGACAGACGATGTCCCTGGTAAAGGAAATTACTGCCATTGAATTTACCCGGCGGCACCTGGAACTGCCTGACCTTGCCCGGCTCAGGAACAACATCACCCATCTCAAAAAGGCGGAATCAGAGCCAGCCCGGAAATTACTCGGTTTGCTCGATTTCGAATATCTTTCTGTTGAAGAAGCGGCTAGAAATAACCCGGCAACTCTTGCCTTATTGTCGGCAACCGAGCATACCCAGGTGCCTACCATGATAGTGCTTATATCCCTGCTGAATCACGACGCTGAAGCCCTGCTAATAACTACCGAGAAGCTGGCTAGCAAAGAATTCATTACCATACCACTGCCGGCCACCCATCCTCATCCAGCCCCTACTCCACGGTAACGCTTTTCGCAAGGTTACGCGGGAAGTCGATAGGGCACCCTCTCAGTCTGGCGACATGGTAAGACAAGAGCTGTAAAGCCACGGTATTTACCACCGGAGAAAACAAATGGTCAACCTGAGGCACAGTAATAACCCAATCAACCAAGTCCCCGATATTTTCATCCCCTTCACCAACAACCGCCAGCACCGGGGACTTCCTGGCCTTGACTTCCTTGATATTGGTTAACACTGCCTCATAAGTGTTATCTCGAGCCACTACCGCCACGACTGGTGTCTCGCTGCCCAGCAGGGCAAAGGGGCCGTGCTTAAGTTCACCGGCGGCATAGCCCTCAGCGTGAATATAGGAAATCTCCTTCAGCTTCAACGCCCCCTCCATAGCTACAGGATAGTTTATCCCTCTACCAATATAAAACATATTATTGAAGCTTGATAGGTGATGAGCACAATCCGAGATTAACGTCTCATTATCCAAAACCTGCTGGACTTTGGCCGGTAATTGCCGTAGCCCGATGATCAGATTATCCAATCTTCTGATATCAATCTTGGAATACGGTAACGCCAGCCAGTATAAGGCAATGAGCTGTGCCATGAAGCTCTTGGTTGCCGGTACGCTCATTTCCGGGCCGGCCCTGGTATAAACAACCTGGTCAGCCAAACGACTGGCAGTGCTGCCCACCACATTGGTGATAACAATTACCTGTCCACCCTCTTCCCGCAATCTCTTGATTGACTTGAGGGCATCAGCCGTTTCACCCGACTGAGTGATGACAATCACCCTGTTTCTGGGGGAGGTCCGGCCGTAGTAATTGAATTCAGAAGCCATCTCAACCCGCACCGGCATTTCGACCAGCTCCTCAATGAGATACTTCCCGATCAAAGCGGCATGGCAGGAAGTACCGCAAGCCAGTATAAGCATGTCTTCCAAGCCGGCACTACCCGCTACAGCCAGATCAGCAACCGGTTCGGTAGCAGCTATATACTGTTTCAGAGTATCACGTATCACCCCAGGTTGCTCATGGATTTCCTTAAGCATGAAATGCTCATAGCCCCCCCTCTGGGCATCCTCAACACTCCATAAAACCTTTTGCGCCTCTCGATTAACCGTCACGCCTTCCATGGTTACTTCGACATTATCCGGCGTAATGACAGCGATATCACCATCTTCCAGATAGATAACCCGACCGGTATAATCCAGCACCGCCGGCACATCAGAAGCGATGAAATTCTCCCGGTCACCAACGCCGATAATCAGCGGACTGTCCTTTCTGGCAGCCACCAGTTTAGACTCACCATCCATCATAACAATGATAGCGTACGAGCCATCAACATCGCCCAGAGTCCTGGCTACTGCCCCGACCAGATCGCCGTTATAATATTTTTCAATCAGGTGCGGAATTACCTCGGTATCAGTCTCGGAAACAAGATTGTGCCCTTCATTAATCAACTGTTGCCGAAGTTCCTGAAAATTGGTAATGACACCATTATGCACCACAGCCACTTTACCGGCACACCCACAATGTGGGTGGGCATTATTCCGCGTGGGCTCACCATGTGTCGCCCACCTGGTATGACCGATACCTACCGTACCGGGAAGTCTGGGGGCTATTTTCTCCAGATCTCTTACCCTGACTGCATCCTTGTATACCGCAACGTCTTCCCCCAGAACAGCAATACCACAGGAATCATAGCCCCTGTATTCCAACCTGGACAAGCAATTAAACAGCACAGGCTGAGCTTCCTTCTCACCAATATAACCGACAATGCCGCACATAAAAATATCTCCGCAAGTTTCTTTTTAAACCCCGCCTAATTCAGAAATGCCGCACTCATTTTAACGCCATTACCATTAAAACAATAGAGCCTATTAATATACCAGGCTCTTATCAGGAATGTTCCCCCCCACCAACTTCAATGCCTGGATCTGGCAATAATTGCCAATAATAACCCCAGACTGTAACACCACACCGTTACCGACACTACACCCTTCACCCATCATGGCACCCATCGTCACCACATGAGACTCCCCGTTGACCCTGGCCTCAGTTTCGTTGCTACAGGCGTTAAGATGCCCCCTGATTACACAGCCATCACCAATAACCGAATCCTGTATTATACAACCGGCACCAATGTTGACATCATCACCAATAACGCTGTTTTTAATTTCGGTAAATGGTGAAATAACCACATTGTCGCCAACACTCGTCGCCGGTAAAACGCACACATTGGGGCCGATGTCACAGCCACTGCCAATGGTCGCCGGGCCAACCAGGTAAGAATTCGATCTTATCACGGTATCCTTCCCCACTGAGACCTCCCCCCGAAGGTAAACGCCAGTCTCGATGGTACCACCCAGGCTGGCCTCAGCCCGCTGAAGAACAGCGTCATTCAAACTCAAGATGTCCCAGGGATAGACCACGTCCAGCCAGGTACCATCTGTCTCCATAGCGCTAATGGTACGCCCCTCAGCTATCAAGCTGTTCAGGACATCAGGAATATCCAGGCCAGACCCGATAAATCCGAATATATCCTTATCAAAGGCATAAATGCCGGTATTAACCACGTTGCTGCCCGCCTCACGGGGCTTTTCTTCAATGCCCCTTACTACCCCCCGCCCCAGGTTCACCACCCCGTACCTTATCGGATTGTCCACCTTCTTTACCAGCACTGCCCCCGGCTTTTTCCCGATAAATGGGGCGATAGTTTCGGCTTCAATTAAATTATCTCCAGGCAAGACCAGGAATTCGTCTTCAGCTACCGCCTGCGCCTGTGCCAGGGCGTGTGCCGTTCCCAGCTGTTTTTCCTGGGTTACGTATGTTATGTTTACACCGAAATGCTCACCGGAGCCAATGGAGCCAAACACCTGCTCCTTTTTATAGCCGACTACAAGCACAATGTTGTCAATACCATTCCGTGACAATGCCTCAATCACGTACTGTAATATCGGCTTATCGGCAATAGAAAGCATGGTCTTGGGACGGTTAACCGTAAACGGTCTCAGCCTCTGCCCTTCCCCTGCTGCCAATATTATTGCTTGCTTCATCAACTGCACCTCAAAATATTTTTGTATCCGGCAGAACCACCCCACTGGCAATAGCACCCGGCCCGATAAAGGCATTATTACCAATCAGGCTACCGACATTGATTGAGGCATTAATCCCGGTTTCAACATTATCGCCGATAATTGCACCAAGTTTGCGCCGTCCCGTGTTGCGGTTAGCTACCACTATATTCTTTTTATCCAGTCGCAGATTGGCGATCTTGGTTCCGGCGCCAAAATTACAACCCTCCCCGATAACACTGTCCCCCGCATAGTTATGGTGAGGCAGCTTTGAGCCTTTCATGATAATGGAATTTTTAACTTCAACGGCACTGCCGATATGACAGTTATCCCCGATTGAAGTACCGGGGCGGAGATAGCAATTAGGCCCGATATCACAACCCTGCCCGATTATTACCGGCCCAACTATATAGGAACCGGACCTGATTACGGTATCCTTACCGATGGCGACAACACCCTTAACAACCACATTCTCTTCCACTTCACCCAGGTTCCGTGGTTCAATCCCGGCCAACAGCGATTCATTAGCCGATATTAAATCCCAGGGATAGCTGAGATTGAGCCAGTGCTCAATCTCACGATACGGAACATCTTTACCCTGTTCCATCAGCAAATGTAAAGAGTCGGTTATTTCATATTCGCCTCGTGGCGATTTTGAGGTCTGCGATATAGCCGCAAAGATGTCCGGTGTAAACAGATAGAGACCGGCATTGGCCATGCGCGAGGGAGGCTTCCCTGTCTTCTCATAAATACGCACCACCTTGCCCTCACACAACTCCACCATGCCCAGATCGCTGTTATCCTCAACCTCAATGACGCTGATGGTATTATCATCACCCCCGGCTAGCCGCTTGATATCCTCGCTGCCGACAATTACATCTCCGTTAACTACCAGGAATTTCCCATCAACAAGTTTCTCTATCGTCCGGATAGCATCGGCAGTGCCCATCTGCTTCCGCTGGCTACTGTAGGTGATATTTACCCCCCATTTTTCTCCGTGGCCAAAGTAATCACGCACCTGCTCATCACAGTAGCCCACAATGAAAATAAAATCACTGATACCCGCCCGGCTGATTTCAATGAGCAAATGCTCTAAAATAGGCTTGCCGGCAATAGGCAGCATTACCTTGGGCCGGTTATACGTAAGGGGGCGCATCCGGCTACCTTCGCCGGCCGCCAGAATAACCGCCTTCACGGCCCCACCTTCAGGCAGCTTTCTATTGCTTTGACGCCGCTCTCGTACAGCTGGCTTACCCGCTTCCTGCTTCTGGCTTCAGCCGTCAACCTGATTTTCGGCTCGGTGCCTGAGGCTCGAACCAGTAACCAGCCATCTTTAAAACGCAATTTAATGCCATCAATGTTGCCTGTTGAGATAGGCTCCAGAGCAGCCAGGCTTTCCTCCAGACCAGATAAAACCGCTCCATCAGTTCGAATATTGCCCCGCAGTATAGGATAAGAAGGCAAACTATCAACAAGCTCCGATAGCTTTTGCTGACTGGCTATTGCCGCTATCTGGGCTGCGGCATAAATGCCGTCAGGACATAACGAGACACCGGGGAAAATCCAGCTACCTGATGGCTCACCGCCAAAGTCACCGCCGTTCCTGAGTTCCTCAGATACCGCCGCATCCCCCACCCTGGTCCGCCGGATACTAAAACCCATCTCGTCAATTACCATCGATGCATCCACAGTGGTAACCACATCTCCGGCACCAACCGCCTGAACCAGGATAGCCAGCAGCTTATCGCCGGGAATGAACCTGCCCTTATCATCTACCGCCATCATGCGGTCAGCATCTCCGTCATGGGCAATGCCCACCGCCGCCCCGGACCCTTTTACCGACTTTATAAGTTCTCCCAGATTGGATTCAATCGGCTCAATATCATGCGGGAAAAACCCGCTGTGATAGCAATTAATTGCTATTACCTCACAGCCCAGCCTGGTCAACAGATGAGGTGTAACCTCAGCGGCAGCACCGCAGCCAGCGTCCACTACCACCCTGGCGTTCAGCTTGCCCGGAAAATTTGACAGGATACGATCCATGTGCTGCTCCGCCGCCCCGCTGTGCCAGATACAGTTCTTCATCTCCATCCACGGGGCAATATCAAGAGAATCACTGAGAAGCACCTCTTCCACCTGTCCCTGCTGTACCGAATTAAAGGCGGAACCATCCGGGTTCCAGAGTTTGATACCGTTATATTCCGGGGGATTGTGCGAAGCCGTAATCATCACCCCGGCATGGAACTCACGGGTGACAAAGGCAAGAGTGGGTGTAGGCACAATACCAACATCCCCACATCTGGCTCCGGCTGCAAGCAGGCCGGAGATAACAGAATGCTTCATCACGCCGCTGGAAGTCCTGGTATCATTACCCACCACCACATCCCCGTAAGCCTTCCCTACCGCCATCCCTACCTTATACGCCAGACCAAGTAAATCCCGGGTGACGATATTCCTTATTCCTGACGTGCCGAAGAATTGCATATCGCTATAATTCTACACCTGCAGACATAATTGTCAACAAGGATAACCCGTAACTGCCAAGCCTCCCCTTAAAGGAAAACTTGGGTATGGAAACATAACAATAACAAAAGTACCGCCATTACCGGCGATTGTAACGCGTGACAAAAATAAATTCATGACCTCACGTAATCAATGCTGGTTTTAAAATTGGCGAATTAACACAATTTATCATGATGTGGGAGTACACCGTGACACTGAATTTCATTTCAAAACTAGCACCTGGTGGCTTTGATACCCAGGTATTTCGCCACCAGCTCCATAGCGCAGAATTCCCCGCACATGCTGCAAGCTGACCCTGCAGAAGCATGCCTGCCATGAATACGCCGAGACCGTTCCGGATCCAGTGAAAGCCTAGCTTGCTCCTCCCAATCAAGATTCTTACGGGCTATTGAGAGTTTTTTATCCCTCTCATCAGCACCACAAACACCCTTGGCTATATCGGCAGCATGGGCGGCGATACGTGAAGCGATTACTCCCTGCCTCACGTCATCAAGGTCAGGCAATGAGAGGTGCTCTGAAGGTGTCACGTAACAGAGGAAATCGGCACCGGCGGCGGCGGCAATAGCGCCTCCGATAGCACCGGTAATATGGTCGTATCCAGCAGCGACATCGGTCACCAGCGGACCAAGTACATAGAAAGGAGCCTCTTTGCAAATTGCTTTCTGCAAACGTACGTTGGCTTCAATCTGGTTTAAAGGCAAATGGCCCGGCCCTTCCACCATCACCTGAACACCCGCCTGCCAGGCCCTTTGCACCAGCTCCCCGGCAGTGAGCAACTCCTCCACCTGCGCACGGTCAGTGGCGTCAGCCAGACTCCCCGGACGCATACCATCGCCCAGACTCAGAGTTACATCAAATTCACGTGCTATCTCTAACAAACGGTCATACTGTTCATAAAGCGGGTTCTCGCGCTCATTATGAAATATCCAGGCAATCAAGAAAGCCCCGCCACGAGAGACAACATCGGCTACTCTCCCTTGCTGCCGGAGACGTTCTATAGCCACCCGCGTGACACCACAATGCACCGTGAGAAAGTCAACACCACCCCGCGCATGCTCCTCAATGACAGCAAAGAGCTCATCGGCGCTCATCTTAACGATGGCACCATGTCTTTCTATCGCTTCTATCCCCGCCTGATATATCGGAACTGTTCCGATTGGCACCGAGCTATCCACAATAATCGACTGCCTGATTCCGGCTAAATCACCGCCGGTACTCAAATCCATGACCGTATCCGCCCCGGAATCCACCGCCACCCGCAGCTTGGCCAGTTCCGTATTTACATCGCCGATGTCCGAAGAAGTACCGATATTGGCATTGACTTTGGTAGCCAGCCCCCGGCCGATACCGCAGGGAACCAGCCCGGAATGTTTAACATTCGCCGGTATTACGATTACGCCACTGGCAATTCCCTGCCTTACCACCTCGGCATCCAGACCTTCCGCCCCGGCCACCACCTTCATCTGCGGTGAAATAATGCCCTTTCTGGCCAGCTCCAGCTGCGTCATCGCCCCCTCCTAAAAATAAAACCAGGGGTTCGGCGAATAGAATCAGGCCCCTGGTCTAACTAACTGCCGCTTCCCTCCGCTCGGATTATCGAGTTCAGGTTCCCAGGGTTGGCATCAAAACCTCTCAGCCTCTAAGCACCCCTAGCGGTTCAATCCTGCCTCGAATATAACATAAAACCGGTTCAATTGCAAACATAACCTGAGCACTGGCCAGGTAACCTGGAAGCGCCCGTAATTTATAGTACCTCGCTTACTGTTCCAGCTTTCCCCGCACGGACACAACCTTGCTCTGAATTCCCGAGGCTTTGTCACGGCGTTCATCAATCTTAACTGCGGTTACCACCCTCATCACACCAGCTTCGAATGCAGAACTGTGCATTCTCCCCACCAGAGGCAACAGCCTCTCCAGATCGCCTTCAATTATTGTCCCCATAGCGGTTAGTTCGTACTTTATATCTTTTTCATTTTTCAGTACACTTACCGCCCCGGCAACATACCGGCTGAGAGAAGGTGTTTTGGTGCCAATCGGGATAACACTTATTTCAACTATAGCCATTTACCGTCCCTCCTTCCTGACCTTTTTGCGTGATAATATTCTAGTAATTTATTACACCAAAGGCAAAGCCTGACTGATATAAGCATAGGCCAGGTTTTCTTGACTTTTACTTTGGGTTACGTTAGAATTATGCATTAGTATCAATCCTGATACTCATCCATCTTAAACTTAACTATTTGCCGATTGACTGGTAAGTTGCAAAATAGAAAATCTGGGTGGTTCCCGGTGGAATCTCAGGTTTAGTTATATCAAAAGCAAGGTTTGCATGAAGATAGCTATTAGCGGTAAAGGTGGCGTAGGCAAGACCCTACTGGCAGCTTCTCTTTCACAAATATTTGCCGGGGCTGGCTATTCAGTAATCGCTATCGATGCTGACCCGGATGCCAACCTGGCTTCCACACTGGGCTACCCCAACCCTGAAGAGATAACCCCGATTTCTGAATTGGGTGACCTTATCGAAGAGCGGACGGGCATGAAACCCGGTCAGTCAGGGGCTTTCTTCAAACTGAACCCCAAGGTTGACGATCTGCCCGAAGACTACTCCGTCAAGCTTGACGGCATAAAGCTGATGGTGATGGGACGTATTAAACGAGGTGGCACCGGCTGCTACTGCCCGGAGGGTGCCCTTTTACAAGCCCTGCTTTCCCACCTGCTGATACATAGAGATGAAGTGGTAATCCTGGATATGGAGGCAGGTATTGAGCACCTGGCCCGGGGTACCGCCAAATCAGTAGATAGGCTCATTGTGGTTGTGGAACCGGGCCGGCGCAGTATTGAAACCGCCGGTACCATTGACAGATTAGCCCGCGACCTCGGTATGAATAAAATCACAGTGGTCGGAAACAAGATTCGAAACAAAGCTGACGAGGAATTTATTATGTCAAGTCTCTCCGGCTTTGAATTCCTGGGCTTTATACCCTAT
>CAYOKF010000018.1:0-14478 GCA_964404475.1 uncultured Dehalococcoidaceae bacterium
AGAGAATTACCCTTTGACATGAATAAGACCAATCTCCACGGTGGCGGTATTTCCCTGGGGCATCCCATCGGCTGTACCGGAGCCAGAATCCTGGTCACCCTGACTCATGAGATGAAGCGGCGTGACCTTAAGTTCGGTCTGGCAACCCTGTGCATCGGCGGTGGACAGGGAATGGCAGTGGTAGTGGAAAGAAAGTAAGCTATTTACCCCGTTTTTCATATTCGGGGCACCAGGTGGCATTGGGGCGTGCTGGATTACGGCATGCCCCCCGCCAGTTCCATTTGCAGCTATCACACAGGAATATGTTCATTCCCAGCGTTTTCTTAATCCGAAGAGTTAACCTGTCTTTCCAGCCTGGGCCAGCCATCAATTTCCCCCAAACGCATTTTAGTATACCAGACATGGTGCTATCCAACAATAATTGTGCTAGAATAGAGGCAGTTTGATAACGGGGGAGTCTATCATGGTTAGCTCTCGTGCCAAAAAGAAGGAAGGAAAGACCAGCCGGGGAAAAGAGCGGCCCGTAACCGCGGTTGCAGAGAAGAAACTCAACCTGAAATCAGTTAACTGGGGTGACCTGACCTGGGTTGATATTGTACCGCCGACGGAAACCGAGACGGACTACCTGGCCGAGAACTACCACTTCCACCCCTTGGACCTGGATGACTGCCTCAGCCGTATCCAGCGTCCGAAGATAGACGAATATAAAGAGTACCTGTTTCTGGTCTTCCATTTCCCGGTATTTAACCAGGAGGCACGGGTGACTATCGCCGGTCAGCTATCTATCTTCGTCGGCGAAAAATATCTGATCACCCTCCACAAAGGCGACCTCAAGCCACTGGTGAAGCTTTTCCGCGAATGCGAGCTGGAGGAAGAAGCCCGCCAGGAAAATCTGGGGCAGGGCACCGGTTATCTTCTCTACCGCATAATCGACCGCCTGGTGGATTACTGCTTCCCTATCCTGAACAAGATAGGCGCCAATATTGAACAAACCGAGGATAATATTTTCGCCAGTAACGGTATGCCCCGGGCAGTGGAAGATATCTCGTTGCTGCGGCGTGATGTCATCTCCTTTCGCCGCATTGTCTGGCCGATGAGGGCAGTTATCGGCAGCCTGGAACCGAGGATCCGCCGCTTTACCCCGCTGGACCTGTCCGTCTACTTCGGCGATATGACCGACCACGTCGATAGAATCTGGGACGGACTGGACGAATATAAAGAGATAATCGAAGGGTTAAATGACACCCATGATTCCCTGGCATCCAACCGCACCAATAATGTCATGCGCATGCTGACCATTATTGCCACCATCCTGCTGCCGATTACGGTGGTCGCCAGCATCTTCGGCATGAACATTCCACTGGGACCCTTTGCCTCATCGCCCTTCTCCTCGCTCTTTGTATTCCTTATTTGCCTGATCATTATCGGCGGCATGCTCTACTTCTTCCGCCGACAGCACTGGATTTAGTCATGGTAATCTCACACCGGCTGGTGATTATCACCGCCATCTTTATCACCTGCCTGATAACCGCCAATATCATCGCCGTCAAGGTAATCAGCTTCGGCCCTGTTATTTTGCCCGCCGCCATCTTCGTTTTTCCGCTGAGTTATGTCTTTGGCGATATCCTCACCGAGGTTTATGGCTATCGCTGGGCAAGAAGGGTAATCTGGCTGGGCTTCATCTGCAATCTGCTCTTCGTCTTTTTTGCCTGGATAGGACAGATATTGCCCCCCGCTCCCTTCTGGGAAGGACAGGAAGCCTACCGGAGTATTCTGGGCTACACGCCCAGGCTGCTTGCCGCCTCATTCTGCGGTTACCTTATCGGAGAGTTTGCCAATTCTTTTATCCTGGCCAGGATGAAAATCCTCACTCGCGGGCGCTGGCTGTGGAGCCGGACTATCGGCTCCACCGTTGTCGGGCAGGGACTGGATACTTCAATATTTATCACCCTGGCCTTTATCGGCACCCCCTCTTTCGTGCCTATCATGATACTGTACCACTGGCTGGCCAAAACTATCATTGAAGCCCTGGCTACCCCGTTGACCTATGCCGCGGTCAATTTTCTGAAGAAAAAAGAGGCGATAGATACCTATGACCACGAAACCAATTTCAATCCTTTCCTTATCTCCGGCTAGGTAAATACCCGCGAGGCAGGCACAATGGAAATAAGGATTCTGGGAGCACATGACTGCGAAGCGCAGGATATCAAGCCCGTCACTTTGCTCATTGATGATACCCTAGCGATAGATGCCGGAGCACTCACTTCCAGCCTGACCCTGGCGGCGCAATTTGAGCTTGATGCTATCCTGCTTACTCACCAGCACTACGACCACATCCGGGATATCCCCGCCATCGCCATGAATGCCCTGCTCCATGAGACCACCATCAATGTGTACTCTATCCAGAAAGTCTATGACGCCCTCTCAAATTACCTTTTAAATGACCAGATATATCCTGATTTCTTTAACCGCCCTGAGGGAAAGCCGACCATCAATTTCACACTGATGCCACCCTACGAGAGCCAGCAGGTTGCCGGTTATGATTTACTTACCATTCCCGTGAACCACTCCGTTGCCGCGGTGGGCTACCAGATAACCTCTCCTGATGGCAAAACCCTATTCTACACCGGAGATACCGGCCCGGACTTGGCTGACTGCTGGCGACAGATATCACCCCACCTCATTATCATCGAGCTTACCGCCCCTAACCGTTATGAGCAATTTTGCCGTGATAAAGGCCACCTCACTCCGAGCCTGCTGGCAAACGAGCTGGAGTGTTTCCGGAAGCTAAAAGGCTATCTGCCGCCGGTAGTCACGGTACATATGAACCCCGGACAGGAAAAGGAAATAGCTGCGGAAGTGGCCGCCCTTACCGACTCGTCCGATTATCCTATCCGGCTGGCCCAAGAAAATATGCTGATAAAACTGTAGTAAGTCAGGAGAGAATACAATTAACGAACCAGGTTTTATTGTTGATGAGAATGTCGGCAAGCTGTCCCGATGGCTCCGGCTTATGGGCTATGATACCCTGTTCTTTAACAGCGGTGATGACTCCCGGATGGTGGCCCAGGCACTGTCCCAGGGGAGGATTATCATCACCAAAGATGCCGAGATTATGAAGAGACGGCTGGTCACCAGCGGCCGGCTCAAAGCCGTTTTAATTAACGGTGATGAACCCGAGCAGCAGATGCTACAGCTAATCAGCGCGCTTGGCCTTGAGTGCCAGTTCCGGCCATTCTCCCGCTGCCTGGAATGCAATCAGGCACTGGAGGAAAGAAGCCGGGAACAGGTGCAAGGCCGCGTGCCACCCTATGTTTTCCGAACACACCGCCAGTATATGGAATGCCCCGCCTGCCACCGCATCTACTGGCAGGGCACTCACTGGGAAGCGATGACGGAAAAATTGAAGAGGTTCACGCATCACAACACCTTACCATCACAGCAAGGTTGACCGCAGCCGAGGATATTGCTACACTCAGACAGTACAACATCCTGGAAGTGTTGCTATGAAAATCGTAACCAGTGATGAGATGCGCCGGATTGAACAGGACTGTGCCGGTATTAACCTGCCCCCCAGCCAGCTCATGGAAAATGCCGGCAAAGCCATTGCCGAAGAGGTAAGGCGAATCCTGGACCATATCAACCGGCAACACATTCTTATCCTGATCGGCCCCGGCAACAATGGGGGGGATGGGCTGGTGACGGCACGTCACCTTCACGACTGGGGCGCCCAGGTCAGCGTTTACCTCTGTGCTGAGCGGGATAAAGATGCCAATCTGGAGCAGGTTCAGCAAAGGGGTATAACCTGTGTCGCCGCAGCGCAGGATGAAAGCCTGGCAAAATTTAATGAGATGCTTTCTTCAGCCAGCTGCGTGATTGATTCCCTCTTCGGGACGGGAAAACTCCGCCCGTTACAGGGAGCCCCACAGCAGGTATTAAATAGCGTGAGAGCAGCCAAAGAGAAGGAAAACAACTTCCGCATCATTGCCGTTGATTTACCTTCCGGGCTTGACGCGGACATCGGCACTGCTGACCCGGCCTGCCTTGATGCCGACAACACCATTACGCTGGGGTTTCCCAAGTATGGCTTGTTCACTTTCCCCGGCGCCGAAAGGGTGGGCAAACTGAGCATAGCCGATATTGGTATCCCCGGCCATCTGGCCGAAAAGATAAAAACTGAGCTTATCACCGATGACTGGGCCAGAACTACCCTGCCCCGGCGCCCGCTTAGCGCCAACAAGGGCACCTTCGGCAGGGTACTGGTCGCGGCAGGCTCGATTAACTACATCGGCGCTGCTTACCTGGCTTGCAGTGGCGCCATGAGAGTAGGCGCCGGGTTAGTGACACTGGCCACCGCCGGCAGCCTGCAGATGATTCTCGCTGCCAAGCTGACCGAAACCACGTACCTTCCCCTGCCTGAATCTCAACCCGGAATCATAGCCGCCCAGGCTGCCGATGTTATCGGCCGTCAGTCCGGACAGTATAACGTCCTGCTTCTCGGCTGCGGGCTGGGACAGAGCAACACCGCTATGAAATTCGTCAGCGCCGTCTTTCTACAGCCGGGGCTACCGGCACTGGTTCTTGACGCTGATGCCCTCAATACCCTGGCCAGAATACCCAGCTGGTGGCAGGAACTTACCAATGATGCTATACTTACCCCGCACCCCGGTGAGATGGCGCGGCTATGCGGAGTATCGGTAGAAGAAATACAATCAGACCGGGTGAATATCGCCCGGAATAAAGCCGCGGAGTGGCAAAAAACAATTGTTCTCAAAGGCGCTTATACGGTAATCGCCGCGCCCGATGGGTGCTGCCGGATTAGCCCGTTCGCCAATCCCGGGCTCGCCTCAGCCGGCACCGGGGACGTGCTCAGCGGGGCTATCGCCGGGCTGGCGGCACAGGGGCTGCCACTCTTTGCGGCAGCTACTCTGGGAGTCCACCTGCATGGCAAAGCCGGCGAGATGATGGAAAGTATGCTCGGAGATGCGGGGATGACCGCTACCGACCTTCTACCGGCGCTGCCGCTGGCGATTAGAGAATTAAAGGGGAAAAAGTAAATTAACGGGACAGGAATACCCATGCTATTGGCCATCGATATCGGCAATACCAACATTACGCTAGGGGTTTTTGACGGCGAAAAGCTCCGTTCTACCTGGCGTGTAGCTACTGATACACACCGCCTGTCTGATGAGTATGCTGCCTTGCTGATTGACCTGCTGCAACACCAGGGGCTGAAGACGACTGACATTACCAAAATAGCCCTGTGCAGTGTCGTGCCGGCCTTAACCACTGTTTTTGAGGAGATAGGCGAACGTTACCTTAACACATCGCCATTGGTGATTGGCGCCGGGGTCAAGACCGGAGTAAGCATACGTATGGACAACCCCAAAGAGGTCGGCGCTGACCGTATCGTCGATGCCGCCGCCGCCCACCATCTCTATGACGGCCCGGTAATTATTGTCGACCTGGGTACCGCCACCACCTTCGATACCGTATCGAAAGAAGGCGACTATCTGGGCGGTGCCATCGCACCGGGTATCGCCGCCGCTGCCGAGTCCCTGTTCCGAAGAACCGCGATGCTGCCATCGGTAGCTCTGAGCCGTCCGGAGCGGGCTATCGGCACCAACACTATCTCAGCCATGCAGTCCGGCCTGGTCTTTGGTTACACGGGCCTGGTCGAGAGTATCGTGAACCGCCTCCAGCAGGAGCTGGGGGAAAAAGCCACGGTTGTGGCCACCGGCGGCTATGCCAATCTCGTCGCCAGGGAAACCCCGGTAATTGACACCATAAATCCCGACTTAACGCTGATTGGATTAAGACTCATTTATCTGATGAACCGGGCCTAAGCTGACAAGGAGGCAATAATGCTGGCCGATAAAACCATAGTCCTGGGCATAACCGGAGGCATCGCCGCTTACAAGGCAGCCGATATTGCCAGCAAACTGACGCAGGCCGGCGCCAGAGTGGAAGCGGTCATGACCGAGTCCGCTACCAGATTCATCACACCGCTGACACTGCGCAATATCACCGGACGTCCGGTGGTAACCGATATGTTTGAACTGGCCTCCGAGTACAGCGTTGAGCACATCGCCCTGGCTGAGGCGGCTGATGTAGTGGCGATTGCCCCGGCCACGGCCAACACCATCGCCAAGCTGGCTCACGGCATTGCCGATGATATGCTGGGCTGTGTAGTGCTGGCTACCAGAGCCCCGGTCATCCTGGCTCCAGCCATGAACGACAATATGTTCCAGAACCCCGTCACTCAGGAGAACCTGGGCAGACTCAAAGCCAGGGGCTTCATCATTGTTGAGCCGGCCCACGGCCGCCTTGCCTCGGGTAAAACGGGCTGGGGACGGCTGGCCGATAACGAGCAAATAATTGCTGCTATCACCGGAGTGCTGGACAATCTTGGCGACCTGGCCGGCAAACGCATCGTGGTTACTGCCGGTGGCACTCAGGAACCGATTGACCCGGTGCGCCATATTGGCAACCGCTCCTCAGGCAAGATGGGCTACTCTTTGGCTGAGGCCGCCCGGGACAGAGGGGCGGAAGTCAGGCTGATAACTGCCCCCACCTCCCTGCCCGCACCGTCCGGTGTTGAAATCACTCGGGTAAGGACTGCCGCCGAGATGAAAGAGGCGGTAAGCCAGGCAGTTACTAAAGCCCATGTCCTGCTCATGGCGGCGGCTGTAGCCGACTACCAGGCGAAGGATATCACCCAGAACAAAATCAAGAAGGACAGCCCCGGCCTGACGCTGGAGCTGGTCAGAACCCCTGATATTCTGGCAGAGGCTAGTGGCAGCTTCCTCAAGATTGGCTTTGCTGCCGAAAGTGAGAATTTAGTAGAAAACGCCCGCCAGAAACTACAACAGAAACAGCTTGACCTGATTGCAGCCAATGATATTACCGCTGCCGGCAGTGGTTTTAATGTTGATACCAACCAAGTGACCCTGATTGACCGGGACGGCAACGTAGAAGAACTGCCCCTGCTGACCAAGCGAGAGGTAGCCGAGAAAATACTGGACAGGGTGGCAGGGATGCTCTAAATCCCTCTTAGTCTCACTCTAAGAAAGGGGGAAAAGGGCTGTGGCAGATGCAGAATATTAAATCTTATCGGGCTGTCCGGGAGGGGGCTTCACCCCCTCTTTTCAAATTCATCTCTCTCACTTAAAATAGAAAGGGGAATGAAGAGGGAGAAGTCAACAGTACCGGGGATACCCGTAAAATTGCCAAATAATACGACTAGGAAGAGGATTTCATGACACAGACCCCAGATACTCAAGAAGAAATGCCCAAAGCTTACGAGCCGGGCAGCACCGAGCCGAAGTGGTATGAATTCTGGCTGGAGAAGGGCTATTTCCAGCCAAAGATAGACCGGGGTAAGCAGCCCTTCGTTATCATCATGCCGCTGCCCAACGTCACCGGCGAGCTCCATATCGGTCACGTATTATTCGTCACCCTGCAGGACATCATGACCCGCTGGCACCGCATGAAGGGCGAGCCCTCACTATGGCTGCCCGGGATTGACCATGCCGGCATCGCCGCTCAGGTGGTGGTAGAGAGGCTGCTGGCTAAAGAAGGGATAGACCGTCACCAGATGGGCAGGGGAAAATTCCTGGAGAGAATGCACCAGTGGGCAGAAAAATGCCGGCGGACCATTACCGAGCAGCACTACCGGCTGGGCGCTTCCTGCGACTGGAGCCGGGAAGCCTTTACCCTGGACGAGGGCCCTAGCCGGGCGGTGCGTACCGCCTTCGTCAACCTCTACCGAAAAGGGTTAATCTACCGTGGGGAACGGATTATCAACTGGTGCCCCCGCTGCGCCACCGCCCTCTCTGACCTTGAGGTAGAACACAAAGATATAACCGGCCATTTATACTATGTCCGCTACCCGCTGGCGGAAGGCGATGGTTTCATCACTGTAGCCACCACCCGCCCCGAGACGATACTGGGTGATACCGCTGTCGCTGTAAATCCCAAGGACAAGCGCTTTAAAAATATGCTCGGCAGGCAGGTAATCCTGCCCGCGGTCAACCGCGCCATAACCATTGTCGCCGACGAGGCGGTTGACCCCGCCTTCGGCACCGGCGCGGTGAAAATAACCCCGGCCCATGACCCGGTGGACTTTGAGGTGGCGCAGCGGCAGGAGCTACCCCTGATAAACATACTGAACCCCGACGCCACCATGAACGAGAATGCCGGTCCCTACACCGGGCAGGACAGGGACGCCTGCCGCGAAGCCATACTGGCTGACCTGGAAAGGGACGGGCTTCTGGAAAAGGTGGAACCCTACGGCCACGCGGTCGGTCACTGCCTGCGCTGCCAGACAGTGATTGAGCCCATCGCCAGCAAACAGTGGTTCATCAATACCAAGCCCCTGGCGAAACCGGCGATTGACGCCGTCAAAGACGGGCGCATTAATATCGTGCCTGCCCGCTTCACCAAGGTCTATCTCAACTGGATGGAGAATATCCGCGACTGGTGTATCAGCCGCCAGCTCTGGTGGGGACACCGCATCCCGGTGTGGTACTGCCGGGACTGCGGCGAGCTTACGGTAGCGGTTGAGGATATCAAGGCTTGCAGTCAATGCGGCTCGTCCAATATTGAGCAAGACCCTGATGTTCTGGATACCTGGTTCAGCTCGGCGCTGTGGACCCATTCCACTCTGGGCTGGCCCGATGACAGCGAAGACCTGCGCTATTTTTATCCGACCACGGTGATGGAGACCGCCTATGATATCCTCTTCTTCTGGGTAGCCCGGATGATTATGATGGGGCTGGAAGATACCGGCGATATCCCCTTCCGCACCGTTTACCTCCACGGTCTGCTGCGTGATGAGCGTGGGGAGAAGATGAGCAAGGTGCGCGGCAACGTGATTAACCCGCTGGATACCTTGGAGGAATACGGCACTGACGCCCTGCGCTTCTCTGTAATTACCGGTACATCACCGGGGAATGACAGCAAGCTGACCCCGGCCAAGCTGGAGACAGGCCGCAACTTCGCCAACAAGCTGTGGAACGCCACCCGCTATGTGGTCAGGAATATTGCCGCCGGAAGCACCGGCTGGCAAATCAAATTTACCGAACTACCACTGGAAGACCGCTGGATTCTATCCCGCCTGAACCGAACCATAGCCACTGTAACCAGACTGCTGGAGGACTTTCAGTTCGCCGAGGCACAGCGGCAGATCCATGACTTCCTCTGGGGCGAATACTGTGATTGGTACATTGAGCTGGCTAAGATACGCCTCGCCACTAACGGTGAGTCGCCCTCACCGATTCCCATTTTAGTTCATGTGCTGGAGACCTCACTGCGCCTGCTGCATCCCTTCATGCCCTTCATCACCGAAGAGCTCTGGCAACACATCAAAAGACACCTGAACTGGTCAGCAGAATCCATCATGATTACCCCCTATCCCGGCGCTGATAACCAGGCTTTTGACCCGCAGGCGGAAGAAACCATGGCCACTATTATTGAAATAATCCGCTCCATCCGCAATGTACGCGCACAATACCAGGTAGACAGCGGACGGTGGATTGCGGCGCAGATCTATGCCGACCAGCTAACCTCAACAATCACACCCTATACCGGGACTATCCAGACGCTGGCCAGAGCCAGACCAGTCACCTTCCTGAACGAACGCCCGCAAACAGCAGCGAGTGAAAATGCCCTGGTATTGGTGCTCAAAGAAGCTGAAGTGGTCATCCCCATGGCCAGCATGTTTGACATGGCGGCAGAGAAGAAGCGCCTGCAGGACGAAATGCAGCAAACTCAGGCCAATGTTACCCGTCTGGAAACCCGTCTGCAGGACAGCGCCTTCCTGACCAAGGCACCGGCGGCGGTTGTTGAGAAGGAACAACAGAAGCTCAGCGCTCTTACTGACAAGTTAGCAAGGCTCAATCAGCAAATCAGTCAATTTCAGTGAGGTGAGGACTATGTATGACCAAATACTGTTACCTCTGGATGGCTCGAAGGTGGGTGAGACGGCTTTAACCGCCGTCGAGGATCTGGTTGCCAAACTGGTGCCACACCACAAGGTAGAAATCACCCTCTTTCAAGCGGTACCAGCGATGGCCTATTACGTCGTTGCCGGTGAAGCCAGTGTCCCCGTACCCTACACGGAACAGGAGTTACAACCAATTATCCAGAAGACAGAAGACTACCTGAGCAGTGTTGCTGAAGGCCTGAGAAATAAAGGGGCCACCGTTAATACCAGAGTAAGTGCGGGTAAAGCTGCTGACGAGATTCTCAAAGTCGCTGAGGAAATTAATGCTGACCTGATTGCCATGTCGACTCACGGGCGGTCAGGCCTAAGCCGCTGGGCCCTGGGCAGCGTTACCGATAAAATACTGAGAGCGGGAAGATGGCCAATGCTGATAGTCAGAGCCCCCAAGGAGGGGGAGGGATTATAAACCCTGAATCCGTGCCCGCCCGTGGAGAACCGGCACGGCTAATATTGGCCGGCTTCTTCCAGTGAATCAGCTACCAGGGCGCCATAGCAGCCTTTTCTGGCCCACTGACGTTTTAGATAGTTTATCGCCTTTCTGGTATCACTGGCGACCTTAGCCTTCTCGCAGTGCTTTAGCCGGTATTGGAACCGCCAGTAGGTAAACTCCTTTAGCTCACTGATGGTGATGGATCTGGGCCTGGGGTACCCCTTCTCCTGCCGGAACTGCTTTAACAGTACTGCCTTAGCAGCACCATATATCCGCTGATAAGCCTCATCAGCAGTCTCATGCTCATTGCGAAGACCTGATATATGCCTCTCTTTATATACCTCTTCCTGCACAGTCAGCAGCAGGGCACTCTCTACAGTATAGCCGTAAAAGTAATTAAGATATTGGCGGAACTTACTATCTCCGAGAATCTTCCTGACTTCCTCGGCGCTCAATGCCAGCGGAGGTTTGCCATGGAAAAGAAACGCCTGCTTCTCAGCAACGGGCAATAAACCATCCACCGACTCACACAGCCGTTCCGCCAGAAGCAGCCAGTCAAAGGCTTCACCGTTAATGAGGTAGCGGTAGGTACGGTCATGGCGGGTTTCCTCAGCGCTGGTCCATAGCCCGATAGCCTCAAGCAAAGCGATATACCAGTGCTTACCGGCATTAATCGCCTGTTCCAGGTGACTGATTGCCGCGGCATCTCCGGCCGAAGTTGCATCAGCCGATACCATTTGATTATCCGGCGCTGTCCGGTACATCCTGCTCTGGAGCGGAAGGCTCCTCCTCCATCAGTTCCGCCTTAAGCCTCTCGTAGTAAGCGAGCTTACCGGTGGTCACCAGTTCGGTAATTTTTTGGGTAATCGCCTCGCCCACCCCCGGGATTTCTTTTAATCTCCCCCCCACCACCATCTGTTCTACCGCCACCGGCATCCGTTCAATCTCATGCGCCGCCTTCTCATAGGCCCTGATTTTAAAGATATTATCTTTTTTCAGCCTTAGCAGACGGGCAATATTATTAAATATCGCGGCTATTTCCGAGTTTTGCATTTGGCTTTATTCGGCTATTTGCATGGCTGCTTAAAAGACGCACACTCATCTTTCCTCACCTTCCGCAGCAGTGCTTGTATTTTTTACCGCTGCCGCAGGGGCAGGGGTCATTACGGCCTATCTTTTTTTTACCACTCACCGCTACTTTTTGCCGGCTCTCCGCGCCGGCGCGACCGGCTGCCTGGGCCATCGGAGAGGGTTCGGGGCGGGGAGCTTCCCGGCGTTCAACACTCACCCGATAGATAGTATGCGCCACGTCATGCTGAATGGTATCAAGCAGCATCTGAAATTGCTTGTAGCCCTGGTTCTTATAGGCGTCCACCGCCTTCGTCTGCCGCAAAGCCTGCCACCCCGCCTCAAGGCGCATATGCTCCATTGCCGTCAGGTGCTCCACCCACAGGTTGTCGATAACGCGCAGCATCACCAGCCTCTCCATCACCCGCATATTATCCGCCCCTGTCTCCTCCTCCCTCTGCTGATACAAATTATCAGCGTACTCAACAAGCCGCTCCTCGATCTCTTTCAGCTTCAACTGAGCTAAAGCTTGCTCATTTAACTGCGGGGGCAGGGGAAAGATAGTGCCCACGTCGGCAATCAGCCCGGCGATATCCCAATCAATGCCACGCTCATCCGGTATGCGGGAGGCAACAATGGCGCGTATCTCATCCTGGACCATTGACAGGATATTCGCCTTAAGGTCAGCGCCACCCAGAATCTTACTCCGCTCGTCATAAATGACCTCGCGGTGTTTATTGACCACGTCATCGTACTCTACCAGGTGCTTGCGCATATCAAAATGGTAACCCTCAACCCGTTTCTGCACATCGGTAATCGCCCGGTTAATCATGGCATTCTCAATGGGGACATCCTCATCCATACCCACCAGGTTCATGATGCCCTTCATACGGTCACCGCCAAAGCGGCGCATAATATCATCCTCCAGAGATACATAGAACCGTGAGCTGCCGGGGTCACCCTGCCTGCCGGCCCTACCCCGGAGCTGGTTATCAATCCGCCTTGCCTCGTGCCGCTCCGTACCGATAATATGCAAACCACCCAGCGCAATTATCTTATCATGCTTCTCCCGCCATTCTGGTTCATTCTGCCCGTCAAGGCTTCCCCCCAGGACAATATCAACACCACGTCCGGCCATATTGGTGGCCACGGTTACCGCCCCTGTCTCTCCCGCCCGGGCGATGATTCCCGCTTCTTTCTCATGAAGCTTGGCATTGAGTACCTGGCAGGGGATACCCTGTCTCTTCAGCAAATCGCTCAAGTACTCTGACTTCTCAATAGATACGGTGCCGATGAGTACCGGGCATCCCTGCTGGTGAAGCTGCTTAACCTCCTGCACCACTGCCCGGAATTTTGCCTCCTCAGTCTTGTAAATCAGGTCATTAAAGTCCTCACGAACCATCGGCATATTGGTAGGAACCACCACTACATCAAGCTTGTATATTTTGTAAAATTCCTCGGCCTCGGTGAGGGCGGTACCCGTCATCCCGGCCAGCTTATCATACATACGGAAGTAGTTCTGTATGGTAACGGTGGCATAGGTCTGGCTCTCCCGCTGCACGCGGACATGCTCTTTGGCTTCTATCGCCTGGTGCAGCCCCTCCGAATAGCGCCTTCCGTACATCAGGCGCCCGGTGAACTCATCGACAATAATTACCTCACCGTCCTTTACCACGTAGTCACGGTCACGATTGTAGAGCACCTGAGCTTTAAGAGCGCTCTCCAGGTACCTGATCAGCGAGTGATTGGACGGGTCATATAAATCCGCCGCTTTCAACACACCTTCCCGCTTCAGTACCCTCTCCATATTACTGATGCCGGCATCGGTCAGATTTACGCTGCGTGACTTAGCATCTACCGTGTAATCATCATCCGGCCGCAGGCGTGGTACCAGGCGGGCAAAGAGTTGATAACGCTGGGCTGATTCCTCGGCCGGCGCGCTGATGATAAGGGGAGTGCGCGCCTCATCAATGAGCAGATTGTCCACCTCGTCCACGATGGCGTAGTTCAAGGGACGTTGCACACACCGGGAAAGATCAATAACCATGTTGTCCCGCAGGTAGTCAAAGCCGAACTCACTGCTGGTGCCATAGGTAATATCCGCCTGATAAGCCTCACTGCGGGAAACGGGCCGGAAGTGCCGCCAGCGGCTATCACCGGAATCATGGTCCGGGTCATAAAGGCGTGCCGGGGAGTATTCATCCGGGTTCTGCATCGGGTAAATACTGGCTACCTTTAGCCCCAGGGCGTGATAGACAGGCCCCATCCAGTACGGGTCACGCCTGGCCAGGTAATCATTAACCGTGGCCAGATGACACCCCCCTCCGCTCAGGGAATTAAGGTAAAGAGGCAGGGTGGCCACCAGGGTCTTGCCCTCACCGGTTTTCATCTCGGCAATCTTGCCCTGGTGCAGGACGATACCCCCCATCAACTGCACGTCGTAATGGCGCTGGCCGATGGTTCGTTTGGCGGCTTCCCTGACCGCGGCATATGCCTCCGGCAGAATTTCATCAGGTGAGCTGCCGTCTTTTATCCGTGCCCGGAACTCGTCCGTCTTGGCACGCAGTTCAGCGTCACTGAGCTTCGCGAAGTCAGGCTCAAGACTGTTGACAAGGTCAACCAGCGGCTGAAGCTTCTTCAGCTCTTTTTCATTAGAATCAACCAGACCACCCAGCCATCTAAGCATTATCCTTACCTCTAATCAAATCTCTGGCCTGCTCAGCTACCGAATCCCGTACCATGACCGTAACCTCACCCATGCCATCAACAGTAATGGCAAACACAGACTGCGTACCATGTGTCTTCAGGAGGGAGGGTATCCCGTAACTCTCCAGCAAGCTCTTTATTACCTGAGCTTCCATCTCGTTGTTTGCCCGATAGACCTCAACCAGCTTCTCGTCCCTATTCAAACAAGGCTCCTACCGATTGCCCGGTATGAATGCGGTTAATCGCTTCACCCAGTAACGGGGCTATT
>CAYOKF010000019.1:0-14434 GCA_964404475.1 uncultured Dehalococcoidaceae bacterium
GAATGGCCACCAGTATCCCGCCCCATAACCTTGGCGAGGTTTGTGATGCCATTTCATGCCTTATTGAAAACCCGGAAGCTACTATTGAGGAACTCATCAAGTTGGTCAGGGGGCCTGATTTCCCGACAGCCGGTGTTATCCTCGGTTATGAAGGTATTAAAAATGCCTATACTACCGGACATGGAAAGGTGGTGGTTCGGGCTAAGGCTTACATCGGCAGCATTTCCGGAACGGGACGTCGGCAGATAATAGTCACCGAGCTTCCCTATCAGACCAACAAGGCGGCTCTGGTAGAGAACATTGCCGTGCTGGTCAAGGATAAAAAGATTGTGGGCATCAGTGAACTGCGTGATGAGTCAGACCGGCAGGGAATGCGGCTGGTCATTGAACTGAAGAGAGATGCCGAGCCGGAGCGGGTGCTTAATAACCTCTATAAGCACACTGCCATGCAATCGTCTTTCTTTGTGAATATGCTGGCTCTAGTGGACGGGCAGCCGCGGGTAATCAGTCTCAAGGAAGCGTTACAGCAGTTTATTGACTTCCGCCGTACGGTTGTCACCCGGCGCTCCAAGTTTGAGTTGAAAGAGGCCCGGGCGCGGGCTCACATTTTGGAAGGATTCAAGATTGCGCTGGATGCAATCGATAAAATTATTGCCACCATACGCCAGTCAGAAAACGCGGAGATAGCGCGGAAGAACCTTATGGCTGATTTCAGTTTCACACAGATTCAGGCGCAGGCCATTCTTGACATGCAGCTACGGCGTCTGGCCAATCTGGAGCGGAAGAAGATACTTGATGAGTATGCCGAGGTGTTAAAGACAATTTCCTATCTGGAAGACCTGCTGGGTAGCCGGAGACGGTTGATGGAGCTGATCAAGGAGGAAATAGAAGAGGTAAAAGCTAAGTACGGTGATGAGCGGCGCACCGAAATACGGGAGCAGGGGCTGCTGGATTTCAGTGAGGAAGACCTTATCCCCCATCAGCGGGTGGTGCTGACGCTGAGCAAGAGAGGTTTTATCAAGAGAATACCTTCACTCGCTTATACTCCGCAACATCGTGGGGGCAAAGGAATTATCGGCCATGTTACCAGGGAAGGTGACCCCGTGAATCTGTTGACGGTGGCGGATACTCACGATAATATGTTTTTCTTCACCAACCGCGGCAAGGTCTACAGTCTCCGGTGTTATGAGATTCCGGCGGGTAGTTCGCGGACGGCTAAAGGGATTGCGGTGGTTAATGTGTTCCCGGTTGCGGAAGGGGAAAGAGTCACTGCCATGGTAGCCACCACTGAATTTGCCCCGGAAACCTTTATGGTGATGGCTACCCGCCAGGGGGAGATAAAGAAGACCTCACTGGAGCACTATACCGCGGTGCGCAGCAGCGGCATCATCACCATGGATCTGGAGCCGGCTGATGAATTGATTGCAGTGTGTCTGGCTACAGACAAGGATGACGTTATACTGGTTACACGGATGGGGCAGTCCATCCGGTTTGCTGTTTCCAGTCTGCGTGCCAGCTCCCGAACCAGCGGTGGGGTACGTGCTATTCGACTCGGTAAAGACGATTGTGTCATCGGTATGGATACGGCTGACCAGGCTGCATATATGCTGGTGGTGTCCGAAGGCGGTCATGGTAAACTGACCCCGATTAGTGAATATCCCCGTCAGCACCGGGGAGGCAGTGGCGTCAGGACCTTCAAAATCGTGGAAAAGTCGGGCGTGCTGGCTGCCGCTAGGGAGGTTTCTCTACAGGAGCAGGTAATGATTATCTCTGCCGATGGCATAGTTACCCGTACCCCGGTCAAGGAGAAAGACCCCAGGCAGGGTATTACCACTATGGGGAGGAGTACCCAGGGAGTGAGGTTGATGCGGCTTGACGAGGGGGATAAGGTGGTGGCTATAGCCTCATTTAGTTAGAGAAGCCCGGTCTGTTCCTGATATTTCTGCTGGCAGGAAGGCTGTGTGAGCTGAAGTCCACAGGCGTTGCAGGTATTATAGCGGCAATCAGCCGTTGCCTCCCCCTTGAGGGCACGCTGGTATTCGCGTTTCAGGAAAGCGGGGGTCACTCCTATTTTGATATGAGACCAGGGCAGTATTTCATCCGTGGGGCGCTCGCGCTGGGCATAGAAACCGGGTTCCAGCCCCGCCGCTTGAAAAGCGCTGATCCAGTTTTCATAACTGAAGCATTCTGTCCAGGCATCAAGAGTTGCCCCCAGCTTCCAGGCGTTAAGGATAACCTTGCCTAAACGCCGGTCTCCCCGTGATAATACGGCTTCCAGCAGACTGATTTCGGGGTCGGTCCAGGAGAACCTGGTTCCTTTGCGCTGTAGTCCTGATTTTAGAATCTCATGTTTGGCATTGAGCTGTGGCTCAGCTTCCTGGGCTACCCACTGAAAGGGTGTGTGAGGTTTAGGCACGAAGGTGGCAATGCTGACCCTCAGTTGGGGCTTTCTCCCGCCGGACTTTTTTCCGGTTGCCCGTACTTTGTCTATTAGCCCCACGATTTCCTGGACATCTTCAAGAGTTTCTGTGGGCAGACCAACCATGAAATATAATTTAAGGCCGGTCCAGCCCCGGGTAAAGGCGGTATCCGCAGCTTCTATCAGGTCTTCCTCGGTGACATCCTTGTTAATAGCCTGGCGCAAACCTGTGCTTCCTGCTTCCGGAGCGAGGGTAAGGCCGGTCTTGCTGCGGGAAGGAAGCGACTCAAGTAACCTAATCGATGAAGTATCCACTCGCAGGCTGGGCAGTGATAGCGCCAGGCGGGGGTAGCGGTGTGCCAGGCGAGCTATCAGCTGGTCAATGCCGGTATAATCGCTGGTATTCAGCGAGACCAGCGAAATTTCATCGTAGCCACAGTTGGTAATCAGGTCTCCCGCCGCCTGGATTATTTCTTCATGGGGGCGTTCACGTACCGGGCGGTAAATCATACCCGCCTGGCAGAAGCGGCAGCCGCAACTGCACCCCCGCTGTATTTCGATACTGCCGCGGTCATGAATGGTTTCAATGTAGGGGATGACTGGACTGACTGTTGGTGGCGGTAGCTTGCTTACTATCCGTCTCTGGATGGAGGTTTTAGCCCCGGCTACGGTGGGGGCAATACTTTTTAAAGTGCCGTCAGCCTCATATTCCACCTGGTAAAAGCTTGGCACGTAAACGCCGGGGATGGTTGCCATCTGCCGTAATAATTGTGCCTTAGAATTCATGCCCTGCCGCTTCCAGCCCCGCCAGGTGTCCAGGAGCTCGAGCGCCACCTCTTCACCGTCGCCGATGACAAAGAGGTCAATAAAATCAGCCATGGGTTCCGGGTTCAGGCAGCAGGTGCCCCCGGCGATAATCAGTGGCTGTGAGTCATCCCTCTCTGCGGACAGGACAGGTATCCCGGACAGGTCAAGAATTTCAAGGACATTGGTGTAGGTGAGTTCGTAGCCCAGGGAAAAGCCGATAATGTCAAAGTCCCCCAGCGGGTGCCTGGATTCCAGGCTGAATAACGGGATTTTATTGCGGCGCAGGGTGGCTGCCATGTCTACCCATGGCGCGAAGACTCGCTCGGCGAGTACATCCGTCTGGCTGTTAAGCAAATCGTAGAGAATAGGCAAGGCCATGTTGGACATGCCTATTTCATATACGTCCGGGTAACTGAGGACAATCCTGATGGCTGTGCTGTCCCAGTTTTTAAGGACACTGTTCCATTCCCCGCCGGTATAGCGGGCTGGCTTGGTAACCTGTTGTAATATCTTATTATAGTTCAGAGTCTTCCCCGGGCAATTGGCTATTTCATCCATTATAGAAATTATAAATGAAACGGGGGGTGTTTTCACACCCCCCGGTGTTGCTGGAAGTGATTAATCTTATCCCTAGACCTCCCGGAAGTCACCCTCTACTGTTTCATCTCCACCGCCTTCCTCTCCGGAGGGTGGTGGTTCGCCTGGAGGTGGTTCACCTGTTGGTGGCTGTTGCTGCTGCTGTTGTTGGTAAACGGCAGTGCCTATTTTCTGCATGGTCTCATTGAGCTCCTGGGTTGCCCGCTTGATAGCGTCAATGTCATCACCCTGCAGGGATGATTTTACCGCGGCTATCTTGGTCTCTGCTTCCTGGTTCAGGTCCGCGGGTATCTTGTCCTTATTATCGCGGAGTGTTTTTTCCGCAGTATAGGCCATGGTGTCAGCCATGTTTTTGGCTTCTATCTCTTCGCGGCGCTTGGTGTCCTCGGTAGCGTGTATTTCCGCTTCCTTCTGCATCTTTTCCACCTCTTCCTTAGAGAGGCCGCTGGAGGCGGTAATGGTTATCTTTTGCTCACGTCCGGTGCCCTTGTCCTGTGCCCGGACGTTAAGAATACCATTGGCGTCAATGTCAAAAGTAACCTCAATCTGGGGCAGACCCCTTGGCGCAGGCAGGATGCCATCAAGCATGAACCTGCCCAGAGTCCTGTTATCAGTGGCCATGGGCCTTTCACCTTGCAGGACGTGGATTTCCACACTGGGCTGATTGTCCGCCGCCGTACTGAAAATCTGGCTCTTGGCGGTGGGGATGGTGGTATTACGCGGGATGAGCGGCGTGGCCACCCCGCCGAGGGTCTCAATACCCAGGGTGAGCGGGGTAACATCAAGTAGCAGCACATCCTTAACATCTCCCTTGAGCACGCCCGCCTGAATCGCCGCGCCGATGGCAACTACCTCATCCGGGTTGACCCCCTTGTGCGGCTCCTTACCGAAGAACTGCTTTACCTTTTCCTGCACCAGGGGCATTCTGGTCTGTCCGCCAACCAGTATCACTTCGTCAATCTGGCCGGCATTCTTTTCAGCATCGGCGAGTGCCTGCTTGCAGGGTTCGATGGTCTTTTCTACCAGGTCGCCAACCAGTTGTTCCAGCTTGGCCCGTGTGAGTGTTATCGCCAGGTGTTTGGGGCCGCTGGCATCGGCGGTGATAAAGGGGAGGTTAACCTCGGTCTGCTGAACGGTGGACAGCTCGGTCTTGGCCTTCTCCGCGGCTTCCTTCAGTCGTTGCAGGGCCATTTTGTCCTGTCTCAGGTCAATTCCCTGCTCCCGCTTGAATTCGTCACAGAGCCAGTCCATAACTCTCTGGTCAAAGTCATCACCGCCGAGGTGGGTATCACCGTTGGTTGACTTTACCTGGAAGGTGCCTTCGCCCAGCTCCAGGATGGAGATGTCAAAGGTGCCGCCACCTAGGTCATAGACGGCAATCGTCTCATCATTCTTCTTGTCCAGTCCGTAGGCCAGGGCAGCGGCGGTGGGCTCATTAACGATGCGCAGCACCTCCATGCCGGCTATCTTGCCGGCATCCTTGGTTGCCTGCCGCTGGCTGTCATTAAAGTAAGCGGGTACGGTGATTACGGCCTCGGTAACCTTGTCGCCGAGGTAAGCCTCGGCATCAGCCTTGAGTTTTTGCAGGATCATCGCCGAGATTTCCGGCGGACTGTATTCCTTGTCTCCCATGGCTACCCAGGCATCACCGTTGGTAGCTTTGGTTATCTTGAAGGGTAGCATCTTGCGGTCATATTCTGCGCTGGGTTCGTCAAATTTGCGCCCCATCAGGCGTTTGATGCTGAAGACAGTATTTTCTGAGTTGGTTACTGCCTGACGCTTGGCAACCTGACCCGACAAACGCTCACCGCCTTTGCTTACCGCCACTACCGAAGGGGTGGTGCGGCCGCCCTCAGCATTAGGGATAATTACCGGTTCTCCCGCCTCCATCACGGCTACGGCGGAATTGGTGGTACCTAAATCAATGCCAATGACCTTCGCCATTTAATTTTCCTCCTTTTCTTCTGTTTCTCCAGTGCCAACTACTACTCTGGCCGGGCGGAGAAGCCTGTCATTCAACAGGTATCCCTTTTGGAACACCTCAACTACTATTCCTTCTTCGCCTTTATCTTGCCTTATTGCTTCGTGAAAGTTGGGATCAAAAGGCTGGCCCGCTGCCTCAAGAGGCTTTAACCCTTGCGCCTCCAGGATTGCCTTCAGGTTACGCTGGATAAGCCTGATCCCTTCCATCCAGTCGAGTCCGGCATATTCGTCCGGAACTGAATCAAGTGCTCTTTCCAGGTCGTCGATTACGGGCAAGATGCTGAGGATAAGGTTAGCGTTGGCGAACTTGTTAAGTTCATCTCTTTCCTGCTCGTTGCGGCGCTTGTAGTTAATGAAGTCAGCCTGGGCCCGTTGCCAGTTGGCCAGATAATCTTCTGCCGTGGCCTTTTCTTTAGCCAGCGCCTGTTTCAGTGCTTCTATACCCTCGATCTCAGTGACCTCTTCCTTCACCTGATCGTCTATCTCTTCTTTCCTTTTCCCTTTCGTCATCGGTTATTCCCGTTTTACTCCTTCGGAATTTGTTTTCCGTATAGCCCCGCCATCAGTACGGTTAATATCGTGGCTAGATATCCCACCGTGGGTATAGCGTGAGAATAGGGCATCCGGGTGGGGCCCACAACGCCGATGGTCCCGGTGGCTTCGTTAGGAAGCCCGTACTGGCTGATGACCACACTGTAATTCCGGATGGCTTCGTCTTTATTCTCCTCTCCGATGATTACCTGAACGGTATGTCCTTTCATCTCTGCCGGAATGATAGCCTTAAGCAGGCTTCTCTGTTCAACCAGGTTCATGAGGGCTTGTATCCGCTCGATGTGAGCGAATTCGGGCTGATTCAGCATGAAGTGCAGTCCGTCCAGGTAAGGTTCGGCGTACTCCCGCTCATCTTCTATCTTCATCATCTCAATCAGGCAATCGTTAATCTGCTGTTCAAGGGGAGAAAGCTCGCTTTCTTTGGCTTCAATCTGTTTACGGGTCAAGCCGGAGTAAACAGCATTTAATTTATTGCTGATTGAGGTAAGTCTTGGTTGATAGATAGTCTCATCGAAGGTAATTAACTTTTGCTTCACCTTGGCTCCGTGCAGGACAAGGACCAGCAGTACCTGGGTATCTTGCAGGGAGACCAGTTCCATGTGCTTGAACTTGGAGTCGGCAGTCTTGGGTGAGCTGACTACAGCCACATTTTTCACCAGCTGGGATAATAGTGTCGCCGTCAGGCTCAGGCATTCTTCGGTTTCTCTCTCCACCTGGTGAAGGAGGTGGCTTATCAGGCGCTGCTCAACTTCGGCAAGCCTGACGTTTTTCAATGACTCCACATAATAGCGGTAGCCTTTGTCTGCGGGAATACTGCCGGATGAGGTGTGGGGGCGGGTAATATACCCCTCGTTCTCAAGGTGCGCCATCTCATTACGAATGGTTGCCGAACTGATACCACCCAGACCAGGGTCATCGGCGATGGTCTGGGACGGCACCGGCGTTGCCATGTCAATATACCGGGTGACTATGGAGTTCAGTATCATTCCAGTTCTTGTTGACAGCATCTCACCCTCCATTAGCACTCTAAGTCTTAGAGTGCTAATCAATAATTAATTTACCATTTTAAGGGCGGTTTGTCAAGCTGGAAGGGGATGATTTAGCCGTAACAGTGCCGCTATTTTCTTCCTTGACCGGTGATTCAGCACTATGATATATTTTGATTGTGGATATTACCTGGTTAGGGCATTCTTGCTTTCGGATTAAGGGTAGCCAGGCGACAATAATTACTGACCCTTTCCCGCCGGATCTGGGCTATTCACTGGGTAAGCCTGTGGCGCGGATTGTCACCGTGAGTCACCAGCACCCGTCCCATTCCTACATTGCGGGGGTTGGCGGTGAAAGGAAGGTAATTAGCGGACCCGGCGAATACGAAATAAGCGGTGTTTTGATTATCGGGATACCTACTTTCCATGATGCGAAGAGGGGTGAGGAGAGGGGTAAAAACACGGTATACCTGATGGATGTAGACGGGGTATCGGTGTGTCACCTTGGTGACTTGGGTCATGTACTTACTACCGAGCAGGTAGAAGAGATTGACGCCGTAGATGTTTTACTGCTTCCCGTGGGTGGTGTATCTACCATCAATGCCGCTATGGCGGCTGAGTTAATCCGTCAGCTTGAGCCGAAAGCGGTAATCCCGATGCATTATAAGACCCCGGTACTGGCCCGGGAACTGGACCCGGTGGAGAAGTTTTTCAAGGAAATGGGTATCGAGAACATAAAGTCCCAGCCCAAATTAACCGTCACCAGGTCTAACCTGCCCATCAGCACGCAGCTGTTTTTACTCGACTATTGAGGATGGCGGTTGCCGAATCATCATGATCAGCTTTGTCTGGGTAGTCAGCATCATTTTTGGTATTACTCTTTTCTTACTGCCGACAATAATTGCCATTGTCGGTCATAAGCGTTATGCAGCCGGTATTCTCTTCGTCAATCTGCTGACAGGGTGGACGGTCATTGGTTGGGTTGTGGCTCTGGCGTGGTCTTTTATTGCTGCCAGGCAGGACTAATCTGCTGGTCTAGAGCCGCCTTACTCTCAGCACCAGCAACAGCATGATGACTAATATCAATATAATGGTCAGCAGCAAGGTTCCGATGAGGTATATGGCCCAGTCGGGTATGGTGGGGAGAGGCAGGCTTGCCGCTTGAGGTGGTGTTGGCAGGGGTGGTGCCGGTGCTGTTATTTGCGCCGGAATGGTGGGTGCGGGCATCGGTACCGCGGTTGTCATCGGGGAAGATGGTTCCGGGGCAGGTGGGATGGTTGGCAATTCCGGCAGTGTTTCCGGTGGTGGCGGCTCCGTGGTAAAAGCACCAACGGCACTCCAGTCGCTGTAGGTGGTGTCATTGATTGCCCTGACCTTCCAGTAATAAGTTGTATCGCAGTCCAGGCTTACGTCACATTGCCAGGCGGTGGCGGATAAAGCATAAGAACCCAGTTTGGTAATGGAAGGGTGGGTGAAGTCAGCATCGCTGGACACCATCAGCTCGTAGACACTGGCGCCGACCAGGGCACTCCACTGGAATACCGGTCTTACCGGTACCTTGCTGGCGCCGGCTTCGGGATTTTCCAACTTGAGGGCAATGACCTCGCTACCCAGGCGGGTGGTGAATGACCATGTCTCTGACCATGGACTTGATAGCGGTGCGTTAGCTCTTACCCGCCAGTGGTAGGTGGTGGCCGGCTCCAGATCGGGCAGCCGGGCTGAGCTGGCCCGGGTATTACCCTCAAATCCGTCGGGTACTGCGGAGAAGTCAGTATCATGGTCAAGTTGCCACTGGTAGCTGGTCGCCCCCCTTAATGTTTTCCAGTCGAGGTTAACGTTCTTAACGGTGTGGTTGGTAAGGGTTCCTGTGCCTGATGTCTGGTCGGCTGGCGCGGTTAGCAGGACGGGTGAATTCAGGCAGTCACTGAAGGTCATTAGCCTGACATTGGTGGTATCAACTGACCATAGCTGGTGGCCGTTTTGCCACAGCCCGGACATGGTTGCGCCATCAGTGAGACCGCGGGTAACCGTGGTGAAAGTTGGGCCCAGGGAGAAGGTAGGATTAAGGCAGCGCTCCATGCCACCGTCAGCTTTAGCGTTGGCGGCGTAGAGAATGCCAGCAGGTGATAGCCTCACCTGGTTGAGCATGCCCCCGCCGGGCAGGGTGCTGTCAATGCTCTCCCAATCAGTACTGGTGCCAATAATAAAACGGTAAATACCCTCGTCGGCAGCGTCACCGGCGGCGTATATTGTCCGGTTGCTGGCGAAATCAGGGTCAAAGGCAACGGTTACCGAGCCGGTGAGCGGGGGGGAGGTGGCATCAGCGGGTAGCGGCTTGAAGGAAGCGCCGTTATCGCCAGACCAGAATATCCAACCGTTACTGTTACCGACCAGCAGGGTCTTATCCTGCTGGTAATCAGGTGAAAGCGCTATGGAGTGCAGTGACTGGTTACCGGCGGTTACTCCCCCGGTGTAGGACAGGCCGCTATTGGTAGTCTGGTAAATAAGCCCGTTGCTGCCGTCAAAGCTGCCGATAAACAGAGTAGTGTCATTGACCGCTGCCCAGGTGTCGATGTTAATGGAGGCGCCGGTTACCGGGTTAAAGGCGAAGCGGCTGGTGTAGGTCTGTCCGTTATCGGTTGAGTTCCATATCGAGGGCAGACCGTTGCTGCTGCCGGCAAGGAAGACTACCTGGCTGGCGTTACCGTAGTCCGGGGAGAGCTCGACAAATGACAGGCTGTCCACGGTGGGCAGATTACTGGAAAGTACCCTTATCCAGGTATTGCCGCCGTCAAGGGTGCGCCACAGGCTGTGTTTGCTGCCGCCGAAGGTGAGCATAAAGAGCGTATTATCCTGGTTGTAAGCAGGGGAAGGTGACAGGTCAACAATGGTGCTGATATCGGTGTCAATCAGGGCTATCTGGTTCCAGGCGATTGCCCCGTCCTGGCTTATGGAAAGAGCGCTTTGGCTGCCGCTGGTGGCGGCGTATGCCTTGCCGCTGCTGCTGAAATCAGGCGCCATCAGCACGTAGGTCTTTGACCCTCCCGTTGGCTCCTTGCTGCTTCGCACCCAGGTGGTGCCTCCGTCAGCACTGAAGCAGGTAAGGGCACTGCTGGCGGAACCGGCCAGTATGCTGGGGTTAGCGGCATCACCGTTAACCGCCAGGCTGGTAACATCAAGGTTGTCCTCTCCGCAGGCGTAACCGGCGTTAAGGTCGGTTGCCAGCGAGCTCGCGGGTATAGTGGCGCAATTTATCCGGTAGACGTCACCATTACCGCTGCCGCTATCAATGGCGACGTAATGAGCGCTGTTTACCTGTGGATAGCTGGCGTCATAGTTGCCGGGGAAGGCGATCATCGCCGAGCTGGTTACCGCCACGGATGTGGGTGCACCCGAATTATCCCGGTCCAGCCGGGCATTACCGTAGGTGGCTCCCCAGCCGGTACCGCCGATGTTATAAGTTACCAGGGTATCAGCTTCATTGGTTACCACAGCAGCCAGTTGGCGGTCAGCGGGGAAGTTCGGTGAGAAAGCTACTGCGTAAACATCATAGCCGCTGAGCCCGCTATTTTCCCAGTTAGAGATGAATGGCGACTCGTTAAGGGTGTAAATGCCGCCGAATTGGCCATTATCGGTGTCCCTGGTACCAGCGGCGATGATGGCGCCTCCATCGGCGTAAGTAACATCAAGGCAGGTTATTGCCACGTTATTGCTGCCGGCGCCACCGGGGTTGGGGGGCAGGGTAGTGAAGGTGTTACCGCCGTCGGTGGAGCGGTAGACATGGGAGGAAGTGGCATAATAAATGGTATTGGCGTCAGTGGGTAACGTGGCGATGGCGGTAATACTGTCCTGAACATTGCCGAGATGTCTCCAGCTATAACCGCCATCGGTGGACTGGTACAGGGTAAAGGTTAGTCCCTGCCCATAAGCATAGAGGGTGCCGTCAGAGGACATGGTCAGGTGCTGGATGTCGGAGCCATCAGCAAGCTGCCAGTTACCCGCACTACCTTCTGTAGGGATGGGCACCCTGTCCCATTTGGCATCGTCATCGTAAGCAGCTGTTGGGGTGGCAGGGGCAAGCGCCGGACTTGCTAACCAGGCGAACAATATAATTAAAAGCAAAGTTTTTCGCCGGGATACAAGACCTGCCTTTAACTTTGCCACGTGGCGAATTTTACTCCCGTCGTGGATTGATGTCAATACTTAAACAGCATTGGTGGCATATTTCCGGAGTGGAAAGGGTAATGCGCAATAAACCGCAAGTGTGCTAAAGTGAAGGGCGCTACCGGGTTAACAGGTAGACGCGGGTATACTGGAGAATACGGGGTAGATTTGCTTGAACTCTGAAGCTGGCGACAAACCTGCGGGTTATATCATTCTGTCAGTGAGAAGTATCTCCAGTGGAATATGGTAAAAATCTTACCGAGCACTATACCACGCTCCTATTGGATTTTCTACATGTTTTGAAGAGATAATTATCTATAAATATATAAGGAATGTGGAGGGATTAGTCTCTGGCGGAAAGCCTGTTAATCATCAAGACCAGGGCAGACTGCCTGGACGCGGTTATTTCCCTGATCAAGCAGCTTCATGGCTATGATGTTCCGGAAGTGATTGCGCTGCCCATTATCGGGGGCCGTCAGGATTATCTGGAATGGCTGGGGAAAGAGGTAGCTTAGAGTAATTCCGGCGGGCATGGTCACCTTCCAGATTGCAGGCTTTTCAGTGTTGGGCACCGCCCGTTTTAACCGGCACCGGTATACCGGAGACCATCAGGTAAACTTCATCGGCATGTTGCGCCAGCAGCTGGTTGGCTTTGCCCAGCAAGTCACGGTAGAGCCGGCCGGTCTTATTTGCCGGCACCAGGCCGAGGCCGACCTCATTGGTAACGACAATAAAGCTAGCCGGAGCCTGGCGGGCGCAGTTGATTATCCCCTTAATCTCGGTTATTACCTCTTGCTCGATAAGGTCAGCGCTGGTATTTTCATCGCTAAGCTTGCTATGCCGGAGCAAGATATTGCTGACCAGGATGGTGACACAGTCGATAATTACCGTCGGCGCCGGGCCGATATTCTGCGTAATCTGCCTGCCGAGGTCGCTGGTAGCCTCCAGGGTTTGCCAGGCAGGCGGTCTATCCTGCTGGTGCTGGGCAATACGCTGTCTCATTTCTTCATCACCCGGCTCAGCGGTAGCCACGAATAGCACCGGCTGCCTTGATTGCTGAGCAAGCTCCTGGGCGAATCTGCTTTTGCCGCTGCGGGAGCCGCCCGTTATCAGGGTTATCTTCACTTTCATCACCTTGTTTATCCTGCCATGCCTTTCTCTATTATTTGGTATATGGTGGCTATGTCCAGGTTTTGCCTGACCACCTCGGCCAGGCGGTCATAATTCTGCTCCTTTCCGTTCGGTGCGGCCGGCACTTTCTCCGGCAGTTCCCAGTAGCGTCGCAGGTTAGCCAGCAGAGCCTGCCGCAGGTTGGAGTTGTGGAACAAGCCGTGCAGATAGGTTCCCAGCACGTTGCCCGGAGTGTTGAGGGTGCCATCTAAGTAATCCGCCGCGCCCGGTGGCGTTGTCCGTATCTGGAAAGCAGCCGCATTCCCTTCACTTTCGGTGTTGCCCATGTGTATTTCGTAGCCGGTGATTTCCTGTCCCTTAATTCCCTTGAAGAGGCCGTGGTCAGCCCGTACCTTTGCTGTAACCTGGCGGGTGGACTTCTCCGGGGTAAATGTGGTTATCGTGTTGAGTAGCCCCAGACCGGCAACCTCTGCCTCGGCTGACTCCACTCCTGCCGGGTCAAGGATGCTCCGCCCCAGCATCTGATAACCGCCGCAGATGCCAATTATGGGGGTATGATTTTTTGCCTGCCGCTGCACCTCATTAGCCAGTCCGGACCGGCGCAGGTAGCGAAGGTCGCCGGCAGTGCTTTTAGTGCCGGGAAGAATAATCAGGTGGGGGCGGCCCACATCCCGGGGGTGGGTGATATAGCGCACCCGGCAGCCCTCTGCTTCCAGCGGGTCAAAGTCGTCGTAATTGGAGATGTGGGGAAGGCGGATTATGGCGATATCCAGGTCACCGGATACCGGTTTCTCTATCATCTCATCGAGATAGACCGAGTCCTCCTGGGCGATATTGATATCCCGCCAGTAAGGTATCACGCCCAGGACTGGCCGGTTGGTTCGCTTCTCCAGAAAATCAAGGCCGGGCCTGAGTAATGTCACGTCACCGCGGAATTTATTGATGATGAAGCCTTTAATGTGATTTTGCTCTTCTTCTTCCAGTAGCTCCAGGGTGCCGGTGAGGGAAGCAAAGACTCCTCCGCGGTCGATATCTCCCGCCAGCAGAACGGGAGCGCGTGCCATCCGGGCAATCCTCATGTTGGCAATCTCCTTTTCCCTGAGATTTATCTCCGCCGGGCTGCCGGCTCCCTCGATGACGACAATATCATAACTGGAGCGGAGCCTGGCGAGTGCGCCCTCGATTATCTCCAGCAAGCGGGGGGTATGTTGATAGTAGGCACTGGCGGTGATTGTTTTAGCTACCTTTCCCAGCAGGACTATTTGACACTGGCTGTCTGCCTCCGGCTTGAGCAGCACCGGGTTCATGTCGACACCGGGTTCAATCCCCGCTGCCTCCGCCTGTACCACCTGCGAGCGGCCAATCTCGCCCCCGTCAGCGGTGACGTAGGAATTGAGCGCCATATTCTGCGCCTTGAACGGGGCTACCCTGAAACCGTCCTGGCGGAAGATGCGGCAGAGAGCGGTAACGATGATACTCTTGCCTACCGAGGATGCGGTTCCTTGTATCATTAAGGTCCTGGCGGGTGGCACCATCACTTGTCCCTCAATTCGGCGCCCAGAATCTCCAGGAAGCGATGTCCTTCCCGGAGTATCTTTCTCGCCTCGGTAATTTCTATCCGCTGTTGGAACCAGGGGCCATCAGTAACAAAGGTGTGGTATTCCCCGGATTCACCGCACGGCGTGATATCTCCGGACTGGCTCATTTCCTCCAGGAGCCGGAGCAGATCCGGGTCAATCTTCCTCCCCAGTATTTCTTCGTCAAAAAGGTCAGCTCTGGCAGCGACGACGATGGC
>CAYOKF010000020.1:0-14425 GCA_964404475.1 uncultured Dehalococcoidaceae bacterium
CGTTAATAGAACATATGTGCTAATCTGTTCATTGCATTGAATTGGAGTTTGGAGCTATGTATTTAGACACTGACGAGATGGGCGATTTGAAGCCAGATTTGATGGAAGGAGACCAATCAGATGTTGAGCCAGATTTATTGCCGGAGTATTGCCGCTACAGGGATGAGGGCTGTGATTTATTTGACTCCTGTCTCAACTGTCCACTTCCGCAGTGCATCTATGACCAGCCACGGGGCAGGCAGCAGTGGCAGAAAAGGCTGCGGAACAGGGAAATATACAGATTGTTTATCGATGAGGGTAAGGAAGTTGAGGAACTGGCCCTGATCTTTGATACCAGCCGGAGGACCATACAGAGAGCCTTGAAGAAATGTTTGTCAGAACCATTCGCAGGGGAAGGCGAGGGTGATGCTAAGGATAAAACCGGGCAAAGGAGAGATAGACAACGATGAATGAAGCGATTCCTGCGCAGTTAAACCGTTTAGACCTGGACAGGATACGGAAGTATCAGGAACTTTTAGATTTTTATCATGGCCAGCAGTGGGAGGGTCAAGAAAGGCGGCGGGAGAAGCGCCTGATATTCAACTATGCCCGTGTCTTTGTTGATAAGATTACCTCGTATCTGATGGCGGGAATTAATTTTGCTGTTGAGCCCGGGGAAGATTCCGAAGGGGCCAGGGAGAGAGCTCGCAGGGCGGAAGCCGCTTTATACCGGGTGTATGCCGATAATAATCTAGAGCAGATGGATCTGGAGACGGAGATTGACTGTGCCATACTGGGCGATGCCTGTTATAAGGTTATCTGGGACGCTGAAGGGAAGAAGGTCAGGGTAACGGCACCGGATGTCCAGGGGATTTACGCCTGGTGGCTGGGGGATGATACCTCGCGGCTATGGCGGGTGGCTTCTAGATACAGGCTTTCGGCTGAGGAAGTCGAGTTCCTTTATAACGTGAAGCCGAAGGGCAGAGCGGCAACCGTTACCGAGCTATGGACCGAGCAGGACTTTGAGCTTTACCTGGACAATGCTTTGTTGGAGCAGAAGCCGAATCCTTATGGGTTTATTCCCTTTGTGGTTTATCCCAACCTGCGCGAGCCCAAGAAATTCTGGGGTGTCTCTGATTTAGTCCAGATTATGGAGTCGCAGCGCGAGCTGAACCGCGCCATGAGCCAGTTGTCTCACATACTGGAATTGTCCGGTAACCCGATTGCCGTCCTGGAGAATGTGGAAGAATCCCAGGATATTGCCATCAGGCCGGGGGCGGTGTGGAATATACCGGAGGACGCCAAGGCTTATTTACTTGACCTGTTGCAGGGTGGCGGCGTTAATCTCCACATCAATTATATCGACCTGGTTTACCGTGCTCTGCATGACCTGTCGGAATCGCCGAGGTCTGCCTTTGGTGGGGTAGAGAGAGATTTATCCGGAGTAGCCCTTGAGCTTGAGCTTAACCCCTTACTGCAGAAGGTGAGAAGAAAGAGAATCATCAGGACAGCTGCCTATAATCGGCGGAATGAAATGATCCTCAAGCTGCTGGGAAAGTACCAGGGGGAGGACTTCGGGGATAGCCATTTACGTGTGGTCTGGGGGCCGGTTCTGCCCCAGGATGTAGCCAGAAAAGTGAACAGCGAGCAGATACTGGTGCAGAATGGTATCCACTCCCGCCGCACTGCCATGAATGAAATCGGGGTGAGGGATACCGATTATGAGTTTAAGCGGTGGCTTGAGGAAAGAGAAGCCATCCTCAGCATGAATAAAGAGCTTAACGCCAAGTCCGTCAAGAATGGAGTGAGAGAGCGAGCTGTATTTTCTGCGGCGGAAGGCGTTGAGGGATAGCCAGGAGGGATTATGGTAACGGAAAAAGAAGAACTAAAAGAAGAGTTTGAACCTTCCCGGGATGAATTGGAGGAACTGAAGCAGGAGAAGGAAGCCCTGGTCAGGGAGATTGAGACCGGGGGGGCTAGAATCGCCAGCCTGGAACAAGCACTGGCCGGTAAGGACGGTGAAATAGCTGCCTTAAAGCAGTCTGAAGTTGCCTCGGAAAAGAGGATTGCTGAGCTTGCTGAAGCCCTGTCTCAGGCAGTGGCCAGCTATAAAGCTATGGTAATTGAGCAGAATCCGGGGGTACTGGCTGAAATGATCACCGGGGATACCATCGGGGAGGTAGATGAGTCTTTGCGGAATGCCCGGGCGCTTGTTGAGAGGGTAAGGCAGGAAATGGAAGCGGAAAGCTCCAGGGCTAAAGTGCCGGCCGGCGCACCGCAGCGGGCACCGGTTGACCTGTCAGCTCTGTCCCCGCGGGAGAAGATTCAGTATGCCATCAGAGGTTCTTCATCTTGAACCGGAAAAGACAGGGAAAACAAGAGCTAACAATTTGTATTTTAGGAGGTAATAAATAATGGCATTAACTTTAGCCGAGGCAAGTAAGCTATCCAATGATATGCTACTTCAGGGAGTGGTGGAGACCATTGTTAAGGAATCGCCCATTCTCCAGCAGCTCCCTTTCATTGAAATCGTGGGGAACGGCCTGACCTATAATCAGGAGAGTAGCCTGCCCAGCATTGACTTCTATGATGTCGGTGATACCTGGGTGGAATCCACGCCAACCTTTACTCAGGTGACTGCCAACCTGAAAATCATGGGCGGTGATGCTGATGTCGACAATTTCCTTAAGTCGACCCGCAGCAACGTGCAGGATCTGGAAGCGGCGGTTATTGAGCTCAAGGCCAAGGCGCTGCGGGACAAATTTGAGGAGACCTTTGTTTACGGAGATTCCAGCACTGACCCCAAGCAGTATGACGGTCTTCGTAAGCTGATTGATACCACTCAGGCCAGTGACCATTTAATTGCCATGGGGGCAACCGGTGCTACCCTGACACTGGCCAAACTGGACGAACTGATTGATGCCGTCAAGGGTGGCAAGCCGGATATGCTGATCATGAGCCGCCGCTCCCGGCGCAAGATTAATTCCCTGGTCAGGGCGGCCGGGGGCATGATGGAGACCGACCGTGACTGTTGGGGTAACTTTATCCAGTTCTGGGATGGTGTGCCCATCGGTGTTAATGACTGGATACTGGATACTCATACCGTAGCCAGCAGTCTGGAGACGGGGACTACCGGCGGCACCTGTTCTACCATCTATGCTATCCAGTTTGGTGAAGGGGCCCTTTGCGGATTGACCAGTCCGGGGCATATGCAGGCGGAGCCGGTTGGTCCTCTGGAGAACAAGGATGCCTCAAGGACCAGAGTCAAGTGGTATGTCTCTCTGGCGCTGTTTAGCGCAGTGAAGGCGGCCGCTCTTATTGGCGTTAAGGATTAGATTTTATCTAAAGGAGGTAATAGCTAAATGGCTTTTTCAGACCCGGGAACAGGAAGGATTATCGAGCAGGGTGAAGGGCTGGTCAAGATAGACCTGGCCGAAGCATGCAAAGCCGGCGACATCCTGGGCTATAGTTCCGGTTGGAAGCGGGCGCTGGCAACAACAGGCACTGCCATTCAGGGCCGGCTGGTCGCCGGGGAGGATGGTGCCAGTGGTGATGAAATTACCGCTTACCGCCGCGCGGTGGTCAGTGGTTATGCCGGTGGCACGGCAGGTAATGCCGTCTACGTTGCCGAGGGTACGGACTATGGCGACATTACCGAAACTAAGCCGGACACTTCCGGCGATTGTGATACCATCATTGGCTACGTGGTCTCGGCAACCGTAGCCGTTCTGGAACCTGGCTCAAGGGCAGATTCCACAGTGACTTAAAAAATGATAGCGGGGGAGGGTTTTCCCTCCCCCTGGAGGAGAAGAATAATGGCAATTGCAGTAATTGAGCATACGGAATATCCCCTTGCCAAGGGGAACCTGACCTCGGACGGCGTTCAGTGGTGCGGTGAAGTGGATACCACCACCGCCGATACCGACGTTGCGGTGGAAAGCGTAACCGTCAGGCCGCCGGCATTGGGGGGACTGATTGAGGTGGAATTTGGGTTAACCGCTGCCTTCCGGGCAGTTTCCTCAGCTACCGCTGACCTCACCTATAAATGGCAGGCAAGGAATGAGGGTGGTACCTGGGAGGACCTGCATAGTGCGGTTACCAAAACGGATATTGGTACAACCTATGTTGAAGAGACCCGGAGTGGCCGGTTTGCTCTGACCGATAACTTTGATTCCCTGCCCTTTGAGGTGAGGCTGGTAATACAGTGTAATGAAACCAACGAAGGCCGGGCTAAGGTGAAGAATTCCAGCTATGTCAGAGTCAAATATGCTGTGTCATGAGGTGTGAAATGAACAATATCGTTGATTCCAGCCTGGTGCTTTACTTGCCCCTTCATGAAGTTGATGGTGATTCCTTCATGTCCCGGGACGCTTATGGACACCTGATTACGGTTACCGGCGCACTGTGGAGACCGAAAGGTAGGCTCTTTGACGGCGTAGATGACGTGATTACAGTTCCTCATGCATCTTCAATAGATAATATCTGGGATGATGGTGGCACTGCAATATGCTGGGCTAACCCTGCCAGTGATGGTGAAGGTAACTCTGGAAGATTCTTTGATAAGGACATTACTGCGGGATTCTTGGTTAGTGATGAGGCAGCATCGAAAACTAAAATCCGTTGGAGAAAGTTCTTTAGCGGTGATGCTGGTTACTGGATTACAGATAATGCCATTCTGGATATAAACACTTTCAGTATGGTAGCCCTGACCTACAACAGCTCTGCGGTGGGAAACACCCCTACTATCTATGTCAACACTACGGCATATACGGTGGGCGATGGGCTAAGTATAATATCTACACCCACAGGCATACGGAATGACGATGCTGCGAATGACCTGACAATCGGTAATGTAGTTGGGACTACTGTAACCTTTGACGGCACTATCGGCGAAGTGATGATGTTTAACAGGGAACTCAACTCTATTGAAATTGCATGTATCTATCTAAAGACTAAATGGAGGTACCGATGAAGTATCGTGTAAGGGTAGATCTGAGCTTTGAGAACGAGGATGACGCAAGAGCAGTAATGAGTGCCGCTAAAGGATTGACTGGACAGGCGGTAAGTATCAATGAGGGTGCGGTTAATGAGGAGGTCTCTTTCTGTGATCTGGAGATCTGCCGTCATGATGAGGGCTTGCCCTGCACCCGCCTGGAAAGGGTAGAAGTTAGAAAGCTAGGAGTGTAGAGATGAACCTGACCGATATGAGAACTTTAGTCCGGCGTGACCTGCATGATGAAGACGCCAACAACTACCGCTGGACGGATAATGAGTTGAACCGGCACATAGAGCGAGCCGTCACGGAGTTGTCCGGGCATATTCCTGATGAGCAGAAGGCAACCAAAGCAACCACTTCCGGCTCAAGGGAGCTGGATATCGCTACTCTGACTGACAGGGTTATGGTCGAAGCCGTGGAATATCCGGTAGATAACTTTCCCGGACGTTACCAGCCTTTTGCCCTCTGGGGAGACACACTGACCATACTTGGCGATGAAGTACCTGATGGTTCCAATGCTTACATTTACTACGGTAAACTCCACACGCTGGATACTGATGGCTCAACCATTCCGTCGCAATATGAGGGCCTGGTAGCCACCGGCGCCTGTGGTTTTGCCGCTGTGGAGTGGGCGGTCTATGCTACCAACCGGGTCAATGTTGGCGGCGTGATGACTCCCGGGGAATTTCTCAACTGGGGAAACCAGAAGTTAAAGCATTTCCGCAGTGAGCTGAGGCGTTTGGGCAGGAGAAATCGGGTGAGAATCAACTCGCTTTATAAGCCCTATTATCCGGCTGTCTCCCAGTCAACCGATTATGGTCCGTAGGAGGAGATGTGCTGGAAGTCCTTTATCAAACTCTCTGGTCAAAGATTGGCGGTCGTCCCTGGACTTATATCCTGCGGGATACCTGGCACAAGCTGGAGGGGCTCTGGATTATCGGTCTGGTGGCGGTGGGCGCGCTGCTCGGGCACTGGCTCTGGGACCTGATTTTCTGGCTTTTGCTGGTCTTTGCCCTGGGTTTTATCGCCGGTCACCTCTTCTGGGGAACTAAATATATTCCCAATCAGGGTGATCCAACGCAAAGTAAAAGGGAAGGGAAACAATGCGAAGTCTAACCGAAACGCTGTCAGCAGCGCAGAAAAAGTTGTCGGCTGTTCCTTACCTCAAAGTAGAAGCCAGAAACAAGATTGCCGGGGTTGTAAGCTATAAATGGTCCCGGCTCTATACCGGTGGGGAGGATGATTACTATCATGGGCTAACCATGCCGGGCGACGGCTCGCTTGTCCGGGCGCGAATAACCCTGCCGTCTGATTCCCGTAAGCTCTATCGCCAGCGAGTAGCTGACCCGGGACCGGAAAGCGATTTCAGCCAGTGGACTTACGCCAATGAGTATAATGCCGTGGTGGTGGCGGTGGCTTCGCTGGGGTCTGAGGTCTCTATCTTCTGGGTAAAGTCTAACCGGGAGATCAGGCGAATCAAGAGCACCGACTACGGCGTAAACTGGGGCAGTGCGGAGCTTATTGATTATTCCCCTACCACCGCAGTCAACGGGTTGGCGGCTGCTTACAAGCCCGGCGGTGACCTGGCAATCTTTTTCGCTGACCAGGCAACTCTCTACGTCAAGAAATATGTCTCCGGTCAGTGGCAAACCAAGGCTGCCTGGGATAAGAGCACCGGTGACCTCTCCGGTGTTGCCTGTGTCTATGATGACGACTGGAACCTGCTGGTTACCGGCAAGGATTCGTCAGGCAACTACAAGCTGTGGAGCTTGATTTACGGTGACGGCGGAGATGTAACCGCCGGTAGCTGGTCTGATTTAAAGGAGCTTGCCTCAGCTCCCTCCACTGGCGACTTTGAGTATCAGCAGCCGTTTCTGGATAAGACGGATGTCTACCGGGGTTTCTTCGTGGAAAAGTTCAGCGGCAGCCAGTCCTGTAATCGCCCTTTCTGGTCGCACTCCGTCCTTGATAGCGGTTTTGTGGATAACCTCTGGCGGGAGCCGGTGCCCTTCAATCTCTCCTCGGAATATGGTCTGGCCGTAGCTCACTATGGTGATTACTGCTGGCTGGCAGAACCCGCCGGTGTCTGGAGGGCAAAATTAACTTCGCAGAGCCTTGGCCTGACTGACGATGTCATCGCTGTAAAGCAGGAGCTGGGCGGTGGCAGGGGCAGGTTAAGCGTTACGTTGCGGAATGATAGTGGGAAATATGCTTCACCGGGGCAGGGGGACCTGGCTGTTCTAAACATTGGTTACCAGCTGGAATTCAGCCCCGGCTATGTGACTGCCAGCAGTAGCGAGGTAAGTTCCGGACAGACTTATCTTTTAGAAGCCCATGAGCACACCAGCTCCGGTGGTAAAGCAAGCCTGGTTCTCCACACTGATGATGGCCGGGCAGCGCTGGCTGGCTGGCGGGCCCGTCACCAGTTTCGCTGGAACAAGAGTTCTGACGAAATGAGTGTTAAAGACATTCTGGCTTTTGTGCTGGCCAGGGTGGGCTTGAAGCTGGAAGTTAAATCACAGTCATCGGTTATAACTGGCTTTTACCCGGACTTTACCATCGGTACTGATGATGGCGGTGGCGCCGTTGTGGAAAAGCTGCTTTCTTTTGTTCCTGATGTACTGTTTATTGAGGGCAGCAAGGCCTATATTGTCAATCCGCAATCATCGGATAGCTCGGTTTATAGCTATGGTGACGGGCACCGGATACTGGAAGGCAGCTACCGTACGAGCGCCTGGAAACTCAACCGCGTACAGGTAGAAGGCTACGATGCCGGCAGTGATGAAGCAATTATCGTTGATAGCTTTGCATGGGATGAGATTGACCGGCTCTATGACCGGTTGGAGCAGGTTACGGACAGGAACCTTGGCACCATAGCCGAGATTCAGGACAGGGGAGGTGCCTGTTTGCGGGGGGCAGAAGTAGAGTCGATCGGTGGTAGTCTTCTGGTGCCGGTTAACTGCGGACAGCAGTTATATGATGTCATCGATATTACCGATAGTCGCGCCGGTCTTGATGCTGAGAAGAAGCGGGTGATTGGCCTGGTGCTGGTTTATAACCCGCAGCGGGGTGAGTATTACCAGCGGCTGTTGCTGGGGGGAGTATAGGTATTGTTGATTTGAGGTGAGAGAATGAGACTGAAGAAGGGTATGCTGAGAAGCTTTAATTCAGGTAATTATACGGCTACGGTGCAGCTTACCGGCAGTTATAAGGTCTATCTGGAGGATATCGCCGTGGCCAGAAACATAGCTTCAGCCGAGATGATTACGGGCAGAAAAGTGGCGGTTATCTTCTTTGATGAGCATAACCCGAAAGAGGCGGTAGTGGCGGTGGTTTATACTTGATGGGGATGTGAATGGTGAAAGTCATCCTCTCCGGTGGGCTCCCGGCGATTTCTGACGCACCCCGGCGGGAACATCTTCTTCTCTTCTTCCTCAGATTTTGCGGCTTCTACCGCTGGTGTGCTCTCATCCGGTTTGGGCTGGGGCGTTTCCATTCCCCCCATTTTTTCTATCAGCTGCATCAGAACTCTATTTTGCTCGGCGGAGCTTTTTTTAAGTTCCTGTGACGCCTCGCTCAGGCCCTGGATAGCGCTGGTGTGACTGGCCAGGTGCTGGGCGTATTCCGCGATGGCTGCCGAGAATTGTACCAGTGCCTGCTGGGTGGCGTCCATTTTCTGTTCGGAGTTTTCTATTTTCTGGGCTAATACCCGGTTAGTACGGCGGCTTTCCTGGATAGCCGGGGCAAAGATGCCTCTTTGTACCAACCTTCCGGTCTGGCTTATCTCTCCTCCATAGAGGAAAAAGGCAAGGAGCGTCAGGGCGATTGCGGTGAAGATAAGCCCCTGCGTGCTCTGGAAAAACAGGAGGGGAAGACCAAGGTAGGGTATCTGGTCACCTACCGTCCCCCTCAGGTCTTGAGGCCGTATTGTAAACGGGTCTTCACCGGTATTATCACCTTTGGTGCGGTACCCCAGGCTTGGTTCAGTCCAGACTTCTATTACCCTGTGGGCGACTACTGGCGGGTAGTTGTAATAGTCTCGTACCATGGCCGGGACGGAATAGACGATTATATCACCGACCTCAACTTCACCGGGGTCTGCAGGCTCAATCATGAGCAGGTTGCCTGACTTCAGGGTGGGTTCCATACTATTGCCGAAGATGGGCATAAATGGCATAGTTCCTCTGACAGTGAGGAACCCCACGATAACGGCTATTATTATGATTGTTAGTGCTATGCCCCGTTTCATGATACTTCCCTGAAATATCTGAGGCTAAGACTGCCCATCATCTTACCTCTGAATAACCTCGCAATAAAATTCCGGAGTGATGCTCCAACCCTCTCCCCATTCGTCAGGGTCGGCAGAGGTCAGGTTGTAGCCGCCCCCGATAACTTCAACCGTATAACTGGCGGCAGCTCCCCCTTCAATATTAAAGGTGGCCACTCCATTTTCCAGGCTGAGCACCTGATAGTGTGGAGATTTGCCTGCCTCCAGGGAATTTCCCACGTATAATTTTATATTGAGGTGACGGTAAGCCAGGTTCGCGTAGCCGGTATTGGTCAAATAAAGGTTAATCTGGAAGTCCCCGGTGTATTGTCCGTGCGGAGTTACAGTGAACAGGTCACCCTTGGGCACCGCCCCGTCGATTATCGGCGGCATTTCATAGCCGACGACAATATAGACCTGGGTGCAGAATGCCGGCCGGAACCTACTCTGTCCTCTGAGGTTGATACCCGCCTGAAGATTATCTATCTCGTCCCATGTCCATTGGGAACCGGTGCCGGGGTTAACCGTCCACTGGTATGCCCCGGTGACGAAGGTATCACCGGTAGTGGTTTCCACGGAGCCCTCGTAAACCGTTTCATGAGTCTTGATGGCGGCTCTGGCGCGGGCACTATAGTCTCCGCCATCTGTGTAGCCGGAAAAGGTGAAGTAAACGGTGACAAATTGAATATTGCCGGAACCTTCAACATGGTCAGTGAGATTGTATAAATCCCGGCAGTAGTTATTGGCCTGCCAGGTATTAACATAGGTATCCCCGTCATCGGGGGATTCATCGTCCACCTTGTCCCAGTGCTCTCCGCTGGACGGAGATTGAAATGGGATGTTGGTCTCATCGCCAGCGGCGTTAGGCCTCAGGATTTCCAGGCTGTACTCTGCCTCAGGCATCAGGGATTCCCAGTCGGGCTGTTCCGTTGTGGGGGCTTCCTCGGAAGTGAAAAAGCTGCTGCCAGCGGGAGTAACATCAAGCGTTGCCGTGGCGAAGCCGGAGTAGGTGTAGGCGAAGGCCCCCGTGGTCAACACCAGTGCGATTAATAATATTCCGCTAAAAATCAGCTTCTTTTTCATTTTCCTGTTTCATTCCCTGAAGAGTGTCAAAAGTTGTTCTTGCCTTTTCGTTTCGGTAGGGTGGCACGGTTCGTTCATGCCACCCTACCGCTTTATTTAGGTGTTATTACCTCTGGGCGACTTCACAGAACAGATCCGGTTGATAGCCGGAAGTCCAGGCGCTGCCCTTATAAATGTGGGTGATGTAAAAGCCGCTTTTGACCCTGACGGTCATGGTGTCTGCCAGACCGCCCGGGAACAAGTCAACCGCGCCATTGCCCAGTGTGAGCAGGACGTAGTCATCATCATCGCCCAGGTATCCGGTGGCATTGTCAGAGTTAATGTCTAAAATATTCTCGCTTGAGTCATACATCATCAATTTCAAAGCCAGTACGCGGTAGCATTTGGCCAGTGTGTCAGCATTGGAAAATGACACCGTGACTGCCAGGTCACCATCATAGGTGGAGGCAGCGGTATCCACGTTGAATATCGAGGTGCCATTGGTGCTCGTGGATATGGATCCCTTGTAGAAACCGTACGGACTCCAGGAAACAGCGACTGAGTCATTTACTGACACTGCGGCGAAGTCATTGGTAGCCTGACCAGCCGAGAGTGTGGTGGTGGCGTTAATCCAACCGAAGGCGAACACACCGCCGGTGATAGCTAGGGCCAGTAGCAGGGCTCCCAAGAGGAAGACTCCTTTGCTGCTGGAGCGGGAGAAAGTGAGCGTATCATCTTCCTTAAGACAGGTTTCTGTCTCAAGGTTCCCCTTGACCTTCTTGCCGTTCAGTCTGGCGTTGGCTTTGTCCGGGATGCCGAACTCCGCCTTAAACTGCTCACGAGTCTCCGCTATTGATTGCCCGGCCAGGTCAGCTACTTCATGAGAATCTTTGTATATAATTTCGACCATTTTTTCCTCCTTTTGTTTTGTCAAGTCAAGTCAATTTATATATTTCAGGCGGTTCTCCTGTCTGCCCGGTCAGCAAGGATCCCCGACCGTTTTTTTCCTTTCATTTAGTCCATCCAGCACCTCCATTTCTCCGTATTAGTTGTATTAGCTTGATTCACCGATAAGGGATTTAAAGCGCTGTAACAAGCTTTCTTTAAATTCATTAAACTCAGCCCTGGTTAGATATTCTGTTATCTGGCCTGCCGGGGTAGTGCCGGGGAGGACGGAAGGTAATCCCCGTTGCGCGGCCGTAATCAAGGCTTGAGCCTGATCATTAGCTACCAGTTTGTTGGCTACCAACCTGAGCTGCCGCCGGATGGTTTCTTCATTGCTGCTTAAGCCGGTGGCAATCTGTTCAATTTCCTTGCCAGCCGCAATTCCAGCCAGCACCTCAGCTTCCCGGGTGGAAAGACGAGCCAGCAGATTATTGAACTGTTCACTCAGCGGAGACAGTGTTTCGAATTCTTCCAGAATCCGGGAAGCCAGCTCCGGTATCAGCAGTGATTCGATGATGGGCTGGCTGCCTTGAGCTACTACCCGGATCAGGTCAAGGAGGTAATCCGGGTCAGTGTCCTTGGTCAGGTAACCGCTGGCCCCGCTTTTAATCGCAGAAAAGAGAAGTTCTTCATTGTCAATATCAGTAACCAGTATCACTGCCACTGAGGGAAAATTTCTTTTAATACGGCGGGTTACCGTCTGACCGTCTAACTTTCCGTTTTTCATGTTCAGTATAGCGATGTTAGGCGGATTACTTTCAATTAGGGCAAGCGCCTCTTCATTACTGGTTGTTTCGCCGATAACCTCAAAGTCATCCTCTCCGGAAAGGGTGAAGTGAATGCCTTCTCGGAAGAGGATCTGCGGGTCGGACAAGAGTACTTTGATTTTTTCTGTTACCATGTTTTTAGTTCCTGAAATTGAAGTACTAAAGTACTAAAAAATTATCTTAGTTAGAATTTAACATAGAGATATAAAAGCGGGCATAAGGAATCATAAGAATTCCGTAAAGTATTCATAAAGTTTTCATAAAGAATCGGCGGGTAGCCCCGGGTGGGTTCACACGTGATTGAATCGGTGGGGGAATGGTGGGTGGCGATGGTATGTCAGCTGTCTAGCTGGCTGGCCTGACAAACTTGTAGCCCATGCCGTGTTCCGTGACGATGATATTCGGCGATTCGGTGCTGTCCTCAAGCTTCTGGCGGAGATGCTGGATATGTACCCGGAGGAGGTCTCTGGCGTCGATAAATGTCTCTCCCCAGACCTTGGCGAGCAGACTCTCGTGGGAGAGTATCCGCCCCTCGTTTCTGATAAGGTAGTAAAGCAGCTTTCTTTCTGTGGAGGTGAGTTTTACCGTTTTCCCATTCAACAATATTTCGTTGCGGGTAAAGTCAACTGATAGCTTGCCGGCAGAAAATGGGCGTTCATCCTCAGTGGTCGGCAGGCCCTGAGCGCGGCGCAGTACCGCCTGTACCCGGGCAATAAGCTCAATATGGCTGAATGGCTTGATAATGTAGTCATCAGCTCCCAGTTCCAGGCCTCTGGCTACCTGAGTATCTTCACTCCTGACCGTGAGCATTATCACCGGCACGTCAGAGAACCGCCGTATCTCACGTAAGACCTGGTAACCGTCCATGTCAGGAAGACCAATATCAAGGATAACCACATCCGGGCTCTCAACTTCCACCAGCTCCAGACCCTTGTTACCACTGGATGCCGAAATGAGACTGGTGCCACTCCAGCGCAGCTGGAAACAGAGCGATACGACCTCAATGATGCCTGGATCATCCTCAATAACCAAAACCTTCATTGCCGTTTCCTGTAGACCACGGCATATCAGCCACTGGTCAATGGTAGAGAGAAAGCAAAGGTACTGCCCTTACCCGGTTCACTCTCCACCCATATTTTGCCTCCATGCAGTTCCACCACCTGTTTGGCTAAGGCAAGTCCCAGGCCGAGACCCGGGTGCGCCTGCCTATCAGCATTAAGACGGCTGTATGGTTTGAACAGTCTGTCCTGCATATCTTTGGAAATGCCCATACCGGTATCCTGGACCTCTATCACCAGCCCGGCGTTCTGTTGCCTGGCCCTCAGGGTGATGTTGCCTCCCTCATGGGTAAATTTGGTAGCATTGGTCATTAGATTGAGTACGGCTTGTTCAAGTCTTTGCCCGTCTCCCTGAACCAGGGGCAGGGAAGCCGGTAAATCCAGGGATAGCTTTTGACCCTTACTTTGAATTAGCGGGCTTACTTGCCAGCCTATCCCCTGGAGTAGCGACTTGATATCTACCGGCTCAAGCTGCAATTTGAGCTTGCCGCTGCCGGTTTTGATTATTTCCAGAAGCTCGTCCAGCCTCGCTTCCAGCATATTGGCGTTGTGCAGGATATTTTGTGTTAGCTTCTGATAAGACTCCTCTTCCTTTTCCTCAAGCTCTTCCGCTAATAGACCGGCGGCGGCAATAATAGAGGTGAGGGGGGTCTTAAGCTCATGTCTCATGGTATCAATGAACCTAAGCCATTCTTCGCTTTGCTCTTCCATGTAAGTTTGCTCTTCCTTTAGCTTGTATTTGCTGTGGGTCCTTCTAATTAAGGTTAACACTGTCTTATCCCTCAGCAAGGGTTAAAGCCGGCTATTCTTTTCTGATGATACTCTCTGTAGCCCATGCTTCGTCAGTTTAAGCTGGAGAATGGTCACTTTCTTTGGCAATTCCCCTGGATACACTCTTGAGCATGGTAAGAATACCAATAACAGCACGCTGTACTTCAACAGGCTCTTCCGCCAGCATCTTGGCCACGTAAGGGTCCAGTTGTCGGCCCGTGTAGCCGACTCTTCCCTCGTCAGCAACGCTGGGGGTTTGCGGGGATAAAAAGCCGGCCAGGGTAAAGAGCTCATCCTCATCAAAGCCCAGAGGCTTGGCGATTTTGCGCAGAATACGTGCTGAAGGAAAGCGCTCACCCCTCTCAATTCGCCCCAGGTGTGATGATGACACGTTGGAAGTGGCAGCAAGCTCTTGCAGGGTCAGAGGTATTGTCATCCTTTGCTGCTTTAGTATCCTGCCTAAATTGTGCATGCTATCTTCCATAGTCTTTATATCATAATTCGCCAAATGGCAAATGTCAACCCTTTATCAACGATTTCTTTGCCATATTGTCCATAAGCACCTTTATTTTAAAGGTGA
>CAYOKF010000021.1:0-13939 GCA_964404475.1 uncultured Dehalococcoidaceae bacterium
TCAATAGTGAGATCCTGCGGCAGTGTTATTTCACGCATGCTCTCTATCCTGTCCCGGGGTGAAACCACCAGCAGGTGAGGAGGGTCTTCGATTAATAAACTCGGAGGCGGGAAGATAACTTTTAGCCTGAGGTATTTTTCTACAGGGTTGAAGATACCCTGTTCGGTAAGGGCTTCCTGTATCTGCCGTTCCAGCGTGGTTTCGACACCTGTCTTCAGCGAGCTTATCTGTGTTTGCAATCGGTCTAGTTCAGCTTCCAGTGAATCAAGGTCACCCGGCTGGTTACCTGACTTAATCGAGTCTATTTCTGCTTCCAGTCTCTTGAGACGCCCCAAAGTTGTAAAATAGCTGGTTACTGCATCAATATCGTCGGCGGAAGTGTCATTCCTGCAGATGACTGATTTTATAGCGTAAAACTCCCAGTTGATGAAGCTAAACCGATATGGCCTAGTAATGCTGCTCAGGCGTTTATTAAAGCTTTGGTCAGGAGCGCAACCCCCGCCGAACGAACCGACCAATAATAGAACCGTCATTAGAACCAGTCCTGCTTTTAACTGTCCCCTGTTCAATTGAATACCTTTTTCGATAGCCCTACTTCAATGTTATAATAATGCTGTAGTCAGTAGATGTAAAATATACGTGGGAAATGTTGATGAAAGATTACTACAAGATTCTGGGTGTTCCGGAGAGCGCCAGCCAGGGAGATATCAGGCAAGCCTTCAGAAAACTTGCCTTCAAGTATCACCCGGATACCAACCCCGGTAACGAGAAGCAAGCCGAGGAGAAATTCAAGGAGATAAATGAGGCATATGGCGTGCTGGGGGATAAGGAGAAACGGCACCATTATGACTTGGCCCGGAAAGGTCAGTTTACCGGTATCGGCTATGACCGTGCCTATCAGGGTTTCAATTTTTCCCAGCAGGACATATTCCGGGATATCTTTTCCAACCGGGCAATGGTTGATGAGTTGAACCGGATGTTTGCCCGGGCCGGACTCAGGTTTGACCAGGATTTCCTTAACCGTACCTTTTTCTCGGGCAGGGGCATTATCTTCCAGGCCTTTACCGCTCCGGGCAGTGCCAGCAGCCGGACAGCCAGCCAGGATTATCCTTACCCGGCTGCTTACCGGCCGGGGTTGATTGAGAGGTGGCTCGTAAAAATTGCGACTAAAATTGGCGGGTTTCTCCTTAAATCGTTATTCGGTCTCCAGGGCGGTGGCAGGTCCGCGCCAGATCTTGACCATCACGTTGACTTTGAGCTGTCTCCGTCTGAGGCAGCCGCGGGAGGGGAAAAGCTAGTAAACTATCAGCGTAATGGACAATCCAGGAAATTGATGGTTAAAGTACCGGCAGGGGTCAAGCAAGGAACGAAAATCAGGCTTAAGGGAATGGGTATGGTGGCCAATGGCAAAGCCGGAAATCTCTACTTGCATATCAGGATTAAAGACTGACTGGAACCGTCTAATCCATTCTGGTGACAGCCCTGGCTAAATCCCAGGCATATTCATAAAGGTGCAGGCCCTTGCTGGAGGCAATTATCTCTCCGTCCTCAACTCCTATCTCGCCGGCCATGTATTCCTTCAAGAGCTGGATTGCCGCTAGATTCGACGGAAAGCCGGCCCATAAGTCCCAGGAGCGAAAGTAGATGACGAAGTTCAGTTTACCGTCGCGTATTCTGGTATCAATGGCTCTCAGGCAGGGAGGGTCAGAGAGGTATATGGAGTGACTGTCCCCGACAGCCATAAACGCCTGGTTTGTGTTATGCCCATCTTCACGGTACATCCGGATTACCTCGTCTATCTGGCTCTCCAGATACTGGCCATAGGTATATTGCTCTTCCTCACCCTTATGCGCCGTCATCAAATAGGGCAGGTAGCTCTCAATATAATCCATTGTGCTGGGTGGCGGCACTCCCTGTGGCACGTCCGGCACCAGTGGCTTCGTTGCCGGGTACTGAACATGAATAACGGCAAAGTCCATCTCCTTACGGCGCTGACCGGCGTAGCTCCCGCGTTCAATCCGGTACTCATATCCCTCGGTCAGGATTTTGCCAAGGCAGAGGAACCAGGCTTCAGAGAGGTCTCTGGCTTCAATTACAGAAATTATCATAAATATAGTCCTTTATAGTGCGCGGAGAAACTCCGGGCGGAGCTGTGAGTCATCCTTTTTGGCCAGAACATCATTGAGCAGTTTTAATACCTCTGTTTTTTGTTCCGGCAGTTGAGCCTTTATGGGTAGATAGTTTGAGGCATGGTTGGCGGTAAAGAAGCAGTGAGTAAAATCAGCGTTTTCAATAATAATCTTTAGTTCCGCCAGGGATTGCAGCGGTGATATTAATGAGAATTTGCCCTCCTGCCAATCACGGTAAAGAGGAGTTCCGGGAACAAGCATTACTGTCAGGGCTCCGGCAAAGTCAGGGTCAATATCGGTAAGTATCTGGCCGGTTGCCCGGGCGTGCTTTTCACTGCCCTTCACACCACCCAGGCCCAGTATCACCGTAACTGAAGTGGTAATTCCCGCCTCTTTTAGCTTCCTGCCGGCTTCAACTAGCTGGTCATAGGTAGCTCCCTTGTTAATTCTTTCCAGCACGTCTTCATCGCCGCTCTCAACACCGAGATAAGCGATTTTAAGCCCCAGCCTGTTCAGCTCTTTGAGTTCAGCAACTCTTTTAATCAGGGCGGAGCGGGGGCTGGCATAAGTGCCCACTCTTTCCAGGTGAGGGAAGCTTTCCTGAAGATGCTTTAGTATTTCGGTTAGCATACGCTGGGGACAAATCAGGGCGTCTCCATTTTCTAGGAATACCCGCCTGACATATTCTCCATGACGCTGGGCAAAAAGGTCAATATCCTGTTTAACATCATCTGTTTGCCTGATGCGGAATTTGGTACCCAGGTAGCTGCCGCAAAAAGTGCACTTATTATGGGAGCAGCCGATGGTTAGCGGGAGCAGGAAGCTGTTGGCCTCGCTCGGGGGCCTGATTACTACCATATTGTCATTCATACTGAAGTTATCGTCTCCTCTTAAAGATAGACAGAAATCTGTCCTCATATTCCTCAAAGACATTCCAGCGGTCAAGCTCCATTTTTAACTCTTGCGGTTCACGTTCCCCCTTGATTACCTGCTGGAAAAACTCCTCTATGCGCAATCTGGCGTCAGACGGCAGTCCGCTGGAATCCATGTCCAGCAGCCCTCTGGTACCCAGTTGCGTTAGGTTGGTCTGTAGAGAGCTTCTGGTTATCTCATAAATGAATTTCATCAGCGAAACATCCCAGAGTTCGTCCTCTCCCTTGATAATCGAGGCCAGCGGGTCACCACGCCGTTCAATATCTTCGTTTATTCTGTTGACTACAGTCATCAAACTGTCAGAGACGATGTTGAGTCCTTCCGGCTCATTGCGGTAAGTGTAGAAAAGGCCAGGAGCATCAGGCCCGTGCACATTGATAAGCGTGGAAAAATATCTCTTAGCTTCCTGACTGAATCCCTCCAGGCGGGATAGATAGTAGGGCGTAACAATGCGTGGCTTCTCGGCGATGACGCGGCCTTCCCTGATCACTGTCTCATTCGTGCTCTCGTCCATCAGTTCGGAGTAAGCTGGTTCCGTCAACAGGTAATAGTGGACATTGGTCATCCCGAAGCTGGACAAGCTCTGCTTGGGCGGCCTCAATATCTCGGTAGACCTGGCGGCATATTCAATTCTATCGTCGTTACTGGTCACTGGTTTCTCTCGCTGGGTGCCTTCACCGGTAATATTAATCTAAGGTATATTCAAAAGCTCCTGTTTATATTCGTCCAGGTAGGACAGGTATTGGTCATCCATCTGATTTTTAAGTTTTTGCCATTCTTCTTGAAATTGCGGTTGATTTTCCACGTTTATATTAGCCATATTAACCGGAATCGAGTTACCCATTTGCTGTTGCAGTGCCTGTTGCACCTTGGCGGTAAAGTCAGACTTAAGTGTCTCGTAGGCCTGTTTGCGCTGCTGGTCACCCTGGCTGGAGTAATGTTCGAAAAGGCGTCTTATCTGGCTGAACACGTTTTCTACTGCGGCCTTATCACCCTTCAGTGTCTTAAAACCATCCATAGCTCGCTTGTTAAGCTGTTTAATGTGATCGTTCTTGGGCAGGTCAATATTTCTGATGAGAACAGCTTGCACACCCGAGATGACATAACTCTTTACTTTTTCATCGTAGCGGCTCAGCTCAGCGGTCAGATTACAATCGCCCCTGGTATAAGTTGCGGCAATTTTTTCACCTTCCGGGTAATACTTCCAGTTTAGCCGCTCCTCTTCGGTAACCTCGCCCAAACTGGCTATCTTTTCATCAGCTATTTCCCGGGCACTTTTAATATAACCCATCTGAGCCCTCCCGACGTTTCATTTGATTTCGGCTGTACCATATATACTATTATACAATATATAGCTCGTTGATTTAAGGGGATGCAGATATTGTCCTTCCGCGCAGTATTTATCGGCAGGGTGGGGTATGGCTCGGATTAAACTGTTGAGGAAATATAACCGGCTAATTTTTCTTACTGGAATGCTTGATATGCCTGTAGATGTAAAAGGCAATCAGAATGATAATCAAGGCAATAAATAAGGGGTCAAAGGGGCGCATGGCATTTCGCAGCTGCTCCCAGTGCTCACCGAGGAGATATCCGCCATAGGCCAGCCCTGCACTCCAGAGAAAGGAGCCAGCAAAGGTGTAAAGAATAAACCCGACCATGTGCATTCTGGCAATCCCCGCGGGCAAACTGATAAAGGTGCGCACTACCGGCAACAGACGTGAGATAAACACTGACCAGTTACCCTTCTTATCGAACCAGCGGTCCGCCAGGTCAAGGTCATGCTGCGAAATCAGGAGATAACGGCCATATTTATTCAGGAACGGGCGCCCGCCCCATATGCCTACCCCATAGGCAATGAGTGAGCCGATAGTATTGCCCAAAGCCCCATAGATGCCTGCGACCAGTATATAGGTAACCGGCAGTGATTGCTTCTTGATAAGCATCCAGCCAGCCAGCGGCATGATGAGTTCGCTGGGCAAGGGGATACAGGCGCTCTCTATAGCCATGAGAGCCACCACGCCGGGCCATTGTATCAAATCGTAAGTGGCAGCGATGAAGTCAAGCAGTTGTTGTTCTACAAGATGCACTCCGGCAGTGTAGCAAACAGTTATTACCGGCGTCAAATTAACTGATGTCTTATAAAGGATGGTAGCTTGACAACCATTTCACCGCATTGTTAGTATGAAGATAAGTTTGCTGCTCAATAAGTGATATGCCACGAATACTGGATAGCATAGACGGCCCATCCGATTTAAAGAGACTGAGCCAGAAGGAACTCAGTCAGCTGGCAGTTGAGATCAGGCATGAGCTGGTCACCACGGTGATTACCAACGGCGGTCACCTGGCTTCTAATCTGGGGGTTGTTGAGCTTACTATTGCCTTGCACCGGGTATTTGACAGCCCGAAGGATAAGATTATCTGGGATGTCGGGCATCAGGGTTACGTTCACAAGTTGCTTACCGGACGCCGTGACCGTTTCTTCTCGCTGCGCCAGGAAGGTGGTCTATCCGGCTTCACCAGCCGTAGTGAGAGCCAGCATGACCCCTTTGGCGCCGGTCATGCCAGCACCTCAATTTCAGCGGCACTGGGTATGACCATTGCCCGTGACCTTGCCAAAGAAAAATATGAAGTGATTGCGGTTATCGGTGATGGTGCCATAACTGCCGGCATGTCCTTCGAGGCATTTAATCAGGTAGGGCATCTGGGTTCTAAACTCATCGTGGTGCTCAATGATAACGGCATGTCAATTTCTCCCACCGTTGGGGCGTTAGCCAAGATATTAAACAAAGTACGGTTTGACCCTTGGTACTATGAAGCTAAAGAGATGGGCCGCCAGATTCTTACCTCGCTACCCATGGGTAATCGGCTCTGGGAAGCAGGCCAGCAAGCCAAGGGCAGATTTAAAGGACTGGTTATGCCGACCACGCTCTGGGAAGAATTAGGTTTTGCCTATATCGGGCCGGTTGACGGACATAATATTGCTGACCTGAAAACAGCGCTGACCCAGGCGCGGGACTATCATTTGAAGCCCACTTTCGTTCATGTCCTGACCACCAAGGGTAAAGGCTATCAACCTGCGGAGAGTAATGCGGTCTATTTTCACGGTGTGCCGGCCAAGAGCGAGGGTAACAAAAAAGCACCCAATTATAGTGAGGTATTTGCCCAGACGATATTGCAACTGGCACGGGAGAACCCCAGGCTGGTGACTATTACTCCGGCCATGCCGGAAGGGAATTGCCTGAGTATTGTTGCCGCTGAGTTTCCCAAACGGGTATTCGATGTGGGCATTTGTGAACAGCATGCGGTTACCTTTGCCGCCGGGCTGGCGACGCAGGGCTTCATCCCGGTGGTAGCTATCTACTCTACCTTTCTACAACGCGCGTTTGACCAGATTATCCACGATGTTTGTCTTCAGGATTTGCCCGTTACCTTTGCCATTGACCGGGGCGGTATCGTTGGCGATGATGGCAAGACACACCAGGGAACCTTTGACCTTTCTTACCTGACCTTGATTCCCGGACTGGTTGTAGCTGCGCCCAAGGATGAAAACGAGTTGCAGCACCTGCTTTATACGGCCGTAAAATCCGGAAAGGCCATGGCGGTCAGGTACCCGCGTGGTTCAGGGCTGGGAGTAGAGCTGGATACGGAACTGCATCAAATTCCCATAGGTAAAGGAGAGGTAATCAGGGAGGGAGAGGATGTTGTCATACTGGCGATCGGCGTTACTGTGGCTCCGGCCCTGGAAGCTGCGGCGGAACTGGCGGCAAACGGGATTGAGGCTACAGTGGTTAATGCCCGTTTTGCCAAGCCACTTGATGAAGTGCTTATAACCAGTTTGGCCGGTAGTATCAAGAGGGTTATTACCGTTGAGGAGAACACACTGAGTGGCGGTTTTGGCAGCAGCATTGCTGCGCTTATTCAAAAATCACGCCTTGATGATGTTCAGTTGAAGAGCATTGGTATACCTGATGAGTTTGTCGAGCAAGGCAGTCAGGCTGTTCTTCGCGCCAGGTATTGCCTGGATGCCGAAGGAATTGCCCGTCAGGTTTTATCTATGTTTCTTGAGCACGCTTCCTCTCCACCATTGCAATCCGGGGAAAGAGTGACCACTAACTAGTACTCGCCGTACTTTTTCTTGAGGTGAAGGGAGAAGAATGGTGGCAAGCGAGTTCATAATGTATGCACTGTATATCAGGGGTTGTGACCGTGCCTGGCGGAGAGGGATAAAACAAGTATCAGAGCTAACCTCTGACAATTCGTATCTGAAAGAGCTATTATCTTCTGGAGTAGTTAATGAATAAGATGACGGTAAGGGATATAGAAACAACCGGCAAAAGAGTCCTGATCCGGGTTGATTTCAATGTCCCTCTGGATGAAAAAACAGGCAAAATCACCGATGATAGCCGCATTACGGCTGCGCTACCTACTCTCCGCTATCTTATCGAGCAAGGAGCCAGGGTTATAATAATTTCGCACCTGGGGCGGCCCAGGGGGAAAGTAGTTGACGAGATGAGATTAGCACCGGTTGCCCGGCGCCTGTCTCAAATTCTGGGAGTAAAAGTAGCGGTTACCAGGGATAGCATCGGGCCGGAAGCAGAGCAGGCAGCGGCCAAACTGGGTAATGGCGATATTATACTTATGGAAAACATACGCTTCCATCCTGAGGAGGAAGAAGGGGACGTGTCCTTTGCGCAGGCGTTAGCCAGAATGGGTGACATCTTCGTTAATGATGCCTTCGGTACTTCGCACCGGGCGCATGCTTCCGTATCCGTTATTGCCGGCTATCTACCGTCGGTGGCGGGGTTGTTGCTGGAGAAGGAAATAAATACCCTAGGTAGCCTTCTGGAGAACCCGGCTCATCCCTTCTGTGCGCTGCTTGGCGGTGCTAAAGTAAGCGATAAAGTGGGCATGATAGAAAACATTATGGGTAAGGTAGATTGCCTGCTGGTTGGCGGCGGTATGGCCGCTACTTTCCTTAAAGCCAAGTCCTATGAAGTGGGGCTGTCTTTAGTGGAAGCCGACAGATTGGAAACGGCACGGAGTTTAATTGCCGAAGCCGGCCAGTGCGGGGTAAAACTGCTGTTGCCGGTGGATGTCGTGGTTGCCAGTGAAATCAGTTCCGGCGCTAGGGCTGAGACCATATCTATAGAAAGCGTGCCCCCGGACAAGATGATTTTAGATATCGGGCCACAGACCGTGGCACATTTCAGTAAAGAACTGCGGGGTAGCAGGACGGTGTTCTGGAATGGTCCCTTAGGTATCTATGAAATACCGCAGTTTGCGGAGGGAACCAGAGCTATGGCCAAACTTCTGGCCAGTATTGAGGCGACTACTATCATCGGGGGGGGCTCAACCGGCGAGATAGTTAATGAAATGGGTCTTGCCGATAAAATGACCTTTACTTCTACCGGAGGAGGTGCTTCCCTGAACTTTCTCAGCGGGAAAAAGCTACCCGGTGTTGAGGCGCTGCTGGACAAAGGGGCTAAAATATAACATAGGTAAAATGGTGAATAACCTTGAGTTAATCAGAGAGCTGGCTTGGTCTTCACCCTCCAAGATAATGTTAGTGGTGATTGATGGATTGGGTGGGTTACCTGATTCAGTAACCGGGAAAACCGAGCTGGAGACAGCCAGAACCCCCAATCTTGACCGGCTGGCTGCCCGGGGTATCTGCGGGTTTACCGAACCGATAGCACCCGGCATAACGCCCGGCAGTGCTCCGGGTCATCTGGCCCTATTTGGCTATGACCCGGTAGCATGTAACATCGGGCGGGGCGTACTGGAGGCGATTGGTATCGGTTATCACCTGCAACCGGGGGATATGGCAACTCGTGGCAATTTCTGCACCATTGATAATGCGGGGCTGGTTACCGACCGCAGGGCAGGGCGTATTGCCACGGAAAAGTGTGCCGAGCTCTGCCAGTTGCTGGATGGTAAGGTTATCGACGGTGTACGGGTTACGGTACTCCCGGTCAAAGAACACCGTCTGGTGGCTGTATTTCAGGGGGACAATCTTGCCCCTGATCTCACTGATTCAGACCCACAACGGACGGGGATAGCACCATACCCGGTGAAGGCACTTAGGCCGGAAGCCGACAGGACAGCCGGTATCGTCAATAAATTCATTGCCGGGGCCAGTGAGATTCTGGCCGATCATCGCCCGGCGAATATGGTGCTGCTGCGCGGCTTTTCACAGCAACCGGACCTTTCCACCATGCAGGAAGTCTATAAGCTTAAGCCGGTGGCTATCGCCAGCTATCCGATGTATCGGGGACTGGCCAGGCTGGTCGGCATGGAAATTCTGGAGACAGGGACTACCATTGAAGACGAAGTGGCGACGTTAAAGCAGTGCTATGCTGACCATGACTTCTTCTTCTTGCATATCAAGGGTACTGATAGCGCCGGGGAAGATGGTGACTTTGAACGCAAGGTTAAGGTTCTGGAGCAGGTTGATAAGATACTACCTGAGATAACCGGACTTGAGCCAGAGGTCATTATTATTGCTGGTGACCACTCAACTCCGGCTATGCTCAAGAGCCACAGCTGGCATCCGGTGCCGGTTCTTCTGGTTTCTCAATGGTGCCGCACCGATAAAGTAAGCGAGTTTTCGGAATCAGCCTGCCTTTACGGGGGTCTGGGAAAGATCCCGGCAACGCAGATTATGCCGCTGGCAATGGCTAATGCCTTGAAATTAACTAAATTCGGCGCCTAGGAGTTTGAAATGCGTGTTCCGATGATTGCCGGTAACTGGAAGATGAACACCTCAGTCAGTGAAGCTGTCGAGCTGGTAAAAACAATGCTGGGGGAACTGGATAGAATTGATAATGTGGAAAAGGTGCTTTGCCCGCCCTTCGTTTCTCTGGTTACCATCAAAGAACTGATTACAGGTAGCTCAATAAGGCTGGGAGCGCAGAACGTGTTCTATGAAGAAAAGGGGGCTTACACCGGTGAGGTATCTCCCTTAATGTTAGCCGGGCTGTGTGATTATGCTATCATCGGGCATTCCGAGCGCCGACAGTATTTCAACGAGACTGATGATATAGTCAACAGGAAGATTAGTTCGGTGTTGAAATATAGCCTGAAACCTATTCTCTGTATCGGGGAGAGGTTGGAAGAGAATGAAGCAGGTGAGACGAAAGCAGTGATAACCCGGCAGGTCAGGACAGCTCTGGCTGGCATAGACAGTATAGATAGCCTGGTTATTGCTTATGAACCGGTGTGGGCTATTGGCACGGGCAGGGCAGCTACCGGCGAACAGGCCAATGAGACTATATCGCTTATTCGCCATAATATCTCTGCCTTATACGGTGACGAGGTTGCTCAGGAGCTGCGTATCTTATATGGCGGCAGTGTCACTGCTGCCAATATTGCTGAGTTTACTCAGCAGGCAGAGATTGATGGTGCTCTGGTCGGCGGTGCCAGTTTGAAAGCGGATGATTTTCTACAGATAGTTCAGCAAACTTCATTAACTAGAGGCTCTGCCTAAAAATTGAAGCACCTGGTAGCTATAGTTGGCCCCACCGGTACCGGGAAAAGTCAGCTAGCCATCCGCCTGGCACAGAAGTTTCATGGAGAGATCGTTAATGCCGATAGCCGGCAGATATACCGTTATCTGGACATCGGCACTGCCACGCCTGGCATTAAGGACACGTCCCTGGTGCCACACCATTTGCTTAATATCATTAATCCCGATGATGATTTTAGTCTGTCTCAGTATCAGGAGCTGGCTTACCAGCACATTGAAGACATTCTCCAGCGCGGTAGACTACCCTTTCTGGCTGGCGGTAGCGGTCAGTATGTATGGTCGGTACTGGAGGGCTGGAAGATACCGCAGGTACCGCCTGACCCTGAATTCCGGCAGCGACTGGAGAAAAAGGCAGCCATTGACGGAGCTGGCCAGCTTTATCAGGAGCTTCTGAGCGTTGATCCCGAAGCAGCCCGCTATGTTGACCGACGTAATGTACGGCGTGTTATCAGGGCTCTGGAGGTTCATGCAAAAACCAGCATCCCTTTTTCCCGAATGCGCCATAGAGAAGCGCCGCCTTTTATTAGCTTCATAGTTGGATTGACTACAGACCGGGCTGAACTATATCACCGGCTCGACCAGAGGGTTGAAGATATGATGGCGCAGGGACTGGTGGCGGAGGTGGAAAAATTAGCCAATATGGGGTATGATTTTAACTTGCCGGCTATGTCCAGCATAAGCTACCGGCAAATAGGCCAGTACCTCAGGGGTGAGTTGAGCCTGGCAGCGGCTGTTCAGCAAATCAAGCTGGAAACACACCGGTATGTCCGGCGGCAATATAACTGGTTCAGTTTAAAAGATGACCGGATACACTGGTTTGATTTACGTAGTGATCCTGATACAGAGATTGAGACGGCTTTGACTGAGGCCTTAAACAGTGAGAATATTGATTGAGGGAGTGAAATAGAGAATGAATTTTACCAAGCTACATGGTGCCGGCAATGATTACGTTCTGATCGAAGCCGGTAACAGGCAGCAGGACTGGCCACGTTTAGCGATAGAAGTGTGTGACCGGCATTACGGCATTGGCGCTGACAGTTTGTTAGTGCTGTTACCATCGGATAAAGCTGAGTTTGGCATGCGCATTTTTGATGCTGATGGTTCCGAGGCCGAAGCCTGTGGCAATGGCATCAGATGCCTGACCAGATACGTCTTTGAAAGAGGACTCATTCCTGCCAGGACTAACCGGATATCAGTTGAAACAATTGCTGGTGTCAGGAACCTCAAGCTTAGCAGAAAGGAGAACCAGCTGATTGGCATTCAGGCTGGTATGGGCAAGCCAGAGTTTGGCGCTGATAATATTCCGGTAAGCATCAAGCAGGGCGAGGGTAAAGTAGTTGACATAAAGTCCATGCTGAGTTATTCTGTAATTATTGACGGTATCGAAGTCAATTTAAACCTGGTTTCTATGGGAAATCCCCACGCTGTTTATTTTTGGGATAGACCGGTTGATGAGTTCCCCTTGCCGCAGATAGGACCAAAGGTAGAAAAACTGGCAATATTTCCCAATAGAACTAACTTTGAGGTAGCCAGGGTAATTAACCGTCGGCAGGTAGAACTCCGCACCTGGGAGCGGGGAGTGGGGGAGACATTGGCCTGCGGCAGCGGCGCCTGCGCAGTAACTGTAGCTGCTCAACTCTACGGCTATGTTGATAGTAAGGTTGAGGTAAAGGTAAAGGGCGGAGTTTTGCAGGTGGAATGGGATGGGTACGGGGAAGTGCAGCTTGAGGGGCCCGCGAAAATAGTATTTACCGGCGAATGGCCGGAGAGGGTGTAAATAATGAAGCTATCAAGACGATTGGAAAATCTGCCACCTTATCTCTTTGTAGAAATTAGCAAGAAGATTGCGGAAAAGAAGGCTAAAGGCGAGGAGGTAATCAGCTTTGCCATCGGTGACCCGGATATTCCCACACCGGCATATATTATTGACCGGCTTTGCCAGTCAGCGCGGGAACCGGCCAATCACCGCTATCCGGAGAGCGAGGGGCTGCCGGAGTTACGCCGGGCCATTGCTGGTTGGTATGAGTGGCGTTTCGGTGTATCTCTTGATGCCGATCAGGAGGTGTTGCCATTGATCGGCTCTAAGGAAGGCATCGCTCACATTGCCTTCTGCCTCGTTGACCCAGGTGATACCGCCTTGATTCCTGACCCGGGCTATCCGGTTTACTCGGTAAGTGTCATGCTTGCCGGAGGCCGTCCTTACTACCTGCCGCTTAGAGAGGAAGATAACTTCTTGCCCGGTTTCAGTAATATTCCTGACCGTGTTCTGGATAAAACCAGGCTCCTGTGGATTAACTATCCCAATAACCCCACCGGCGCGGTTGCTGAACTTGAATTTTTTGAGAAAGTGGTCAGTTTCGCCAGGCAGCACAACATTGTCGTCTGCCACGACGGGCCATACTCTGAAATTGCTTTTGATGGTTACCGGCCGGTTAGCCTGATGCAGGTGGAGGGGGCCCGGGAAGTAGGTGTGGAGTTCCATTCTCTTTCCAAAAGCTATAACATGACCGGCTGGCGGATCGGGATGGTGGTGGGAAATGCGGAGACAGTCAAGGCTCTGCGTACGTTGAAATCAAATATGGATTCGGGAATCCCGCAGGCCATTCAATACGCAGCGATTGAAGCCCTGACCAAATCCCAGGAATGCTCACAGGAGCACAGCGCTATTTACCAGAAGCGGCGTGACCTGATCGTTGAAGTGTTGAACAATATCGGTCTTGAAGCCAGACCGCCCAAAGCAAGCCTTTATGTCTGGGCTAAAGTGCCTGAAGGTTATAATTCTATGGACTTCACCACTGATTTACTTGACCAGGTAGGTGTGGCGGTTACGCCGGGGACGGGCTACGGTAAGAATGGCGAAGGCTACGTACGATTGTCCCTGACGATACCGGATGCAGCGCTGGTGAAAGGTCTATCAAGGTTGGCTGGCTGGCGTAATACCAGACGGCTAACTACAAAAAATAAGTTGACATAATAATTCAGGGGGTAAAATCGCTAATACCGTAGCTGTAACCACCACAAAGCTGGAACGGGCGCTGCTGGTAGCTGTAGCGGCGAAAGGGGCCGGAGACCGGGCGGCTGCCGCGGTCTCCATTAAAGAGTTAGCGCAATTGGCCAGGACAGCAGGGGCGCGGGTGGCAGGTGAATTCATCCAGCAGCTCCACGCACTCAGTAAAACTTATTATATTGGTAAGGGAAAGCTTGAAGAACTTATTGCGCTGAAGGAAAGCCTTGACTATAACGTGGTGATTTTTGATGACGAGCTTTCCCCGTTGCAGCAGCGCAATCTGGAAAATGCGTTCCAGGTAAAGGTTATTGATCGTGTGGCGCTGATTCTGGATATATTCTCCCG
>CAYOKF010000022.1:0-13779 GCA_964404475.1 uncultured Dehalococcoidaceae bacterium
AAGTGTAAAAACTGCGGCGAGGTCGTCTTCCCCAGGCAAGCGGGTTGCCCCAACTGCTGCTCGGAAGACGTGGAGGAAACACTGCTCGGCCCCGGGGGCAAACTATACAGCTTTACCAACGTCAACCACCCCGTGCCTGAGGGATATAAAGGCCCCATCCCGTTTGGCGTCGGCCTGATTGACATGCCGGAGGGAACCCGGATACCATCCCACCTGACCGAGCATGAACCAGATAAACTAAAGGTAGGTATGGATATGACGCTGATTATCGACAAGCTCTTCGATGATGAGGAGGGTAATGAGATAATCGGCTTCAAGTTCAAACCTTTGTGATTTAAACCAAATACTATTAATCAAAACGGAGGAATTATGAGAGAAGTAGTTATCGCCGGGGTAGGCATACATAAGTTCGGCAGACATGAAGATAAGACCTTCGAGCAGATAGGCCAAGAAGCGGTCAGGATGGCCCTCAAAGACGCTAATAATATGTCCTTCAAGGATATCCAGATTGCTTTTTGCGGTCATATGCACGGTGGTACGGGAGCCGGGCATAGAACTCTGGCCGGAATCGGGATGACTGGCTTACCAATCATTAACGTGGAGACAGCCTGCGCCAGCGGCGCCACCGCCCTGCGGCTGGCTGCCGAGGGAATCGCCGCTGGCATCTATGATGTTGCCCTTGCCCTAGGCGTGGAGAAGATGCCGCGCGGCTTCATGCGCATGACCAGCTATGCACCCTGGCAGCTGCTCAGCGGGTTAGGTGTCAATCCTATTATGTTTGCCCTCAGGGCTACCAGGCATATGGCCGAGTACGGTACCACTGAGGAACAGCTGGCCAAGGTCTCGTGGAAAAATCACAAGAATGCCGTTCTGAACCCTTATGCAATGTATCAAAAAGAGATTCCCGTTGAAGAGATACTAAATTCCCGCATGGTCTGCTATCCGCTGCGGCTGTTGATGCTGTGCGCTCCCAATGAAGGAGCCGCCGCCGCCATCTTGTGCAGCAAGGACGTAGCCAGCAAATACACCAGCAAGCCCATTTCTATTGCCGCGGTTTGCACCGGTGTTACCCAGTATGGCACATCACAGTCCGATTTTGGCCAAAGTTCCAGTATTAGAAACCCTGAGTGTACCCAGGTAGTGGTCAAAAAGGCTTACGAGACAGCAGGTCTCGGCCCTGAAGACCTGAGCCTCGTCGAACTCCAGGACACGGACGCTGCCTCCGAAATTATCTTTTACGAGGAGCTGGGTCTCTGTAAGCCCGGCGAGGGTGGACGCTTGATTGACGAAGGCAGGACAGAAAGGGACGGTGACATACCGGTCAGCGTTAGCGGCGGTCTCCTATCCAAGGGCGAGCCTACCGGCGCCTCAGCTCTGGGACAGATAGTCGAGGTTACCTGGCAGCTCCGAGGAGAGGCGGGTCCCCGACAGATTCCCGGTGCCAGGGTTGGTCTGTGCCACGTTACCGGTGCCGGTGGTAACGCCGCTGTTACCATCTTAAAGAAATAGGCCAAAGTTACATTGATTTTTAGATAGAAAAGGGAGGGGAAAATGGATTTTGAGTTTACTCCGGAGGAAAAGGATTTTCAGAAAGAAGTCCGCGAGTTTATGGACAGAGAAGTGAATGAGGGGGTTATCGCCGAGACTGAATCTTTACAGGGGGCGGGGCCTTACTCTAAAGAGCTAATTCGTAAACTGGGGTCAAGGAGAATGCTGACTCCTTCGTGGCCGGAAGAGTACGGCGGCCGCGGTTTAACCGTAATGGCCGATAGTATTTTTATGTATGAATTAACCTATCATCGCGGCCCCTTCCCCCTAGACGGCGTTGAAATTGCCAGATGCCTTCTCCATATGGGACCCGAGCACCTGAAAAAGAGATTCCTGCTGCCTGTCGCCCGCGGTGAGATTGATGTCGCTCTCGGCTATACCGAACCTGACGCCGGCTCTGATCTGGCCTCGGTAAAACTCCGCGCTGTGGAAGATGGGGATGAGTATATCCTGAACGGGCAAAAGATCTACAATACCGAAGCCCACCATTGCGAGTATCACTGGATACTGGTGAGAACCGACCCCGATGCTCCCAAGCACAAAGGGTTATCTATTTTCATTGTCGACCTCAATAGTCCAGGCATTACCATCCGCCCGCTGTATACCTCGTCAGGACTGAGAACAAACGAAGTCTTTTACGAAGACGTGAGAGTTCCCAAAGAGAATATGGTGAGTGAAAAAAACGGCGGCTGGTCATTTGCGCAGAATGCTCTCCGGGGCGGTGCGGGAGCACCAGACGGAGCCCTGAGACAGCGTTTCGATTCATGGCACGAATACCTGCTCGGACCCGGACGTGATATCTGGCAGAAAAATCCGTGGGTCACCGATGAAATGGCAAATTATTATATCGCGCTCCATGTACATGACTTGCTCGCCTTCAGACAGTCTGCCATGGTTGACAACGGGATGCCCGTAACTTATGAAGGGCCGATGATACCCGCCATAGGAGGCCCGCTAAGAAAAGCCTTCTTCCATGCGGTCATGCGCATGATGGGGCCTTACGGACAACTCGCCGAGGGTTCCAAATGGGTACCCCTGGAAGGAGCGATGTCACGTGATTTTCTGGATAGCTGCCGCCAGACGGTTATTCATGGCGCCAACGAGGTTCAGAAGATTCTGGTCGCCAGAGCTTTGGGACTGTCCAGAAAATAATTTGTAAAAAGGAGTTTGACAGTGGACATTAGACTTTCTGAAGAACAGGAAATGTTGAAGAACGCAGCCCGGGACTTTTTAACTGAGAAGTGTCCCAAAACACTGGTCAGGGAGCTGGAAAAGGATGACCAGGGTTACTCGCCACAGATGTGGCAGGAGATAGCCGACCTGGGCTGGCTGGGATTGATATTTCCGGAAAAGTACGGTGGCGGTGACATGAGCTTCCTTGACCTGGCCGTGCTCCTTGAAGAAATGGGGCGGGCTTGCTTCCCGGGGCCGTTTCTGCCCACAGTGACTCTGGGAGGGTTGCCCATCCTCGATTTCGGAACTGAGGACCAGCAACAAAAATATCTGCCTGAGATAGCCAGTGGTAAGGCTATCTTCACCACAGCCATACTTGAGCCCGGAGACAGTAAATATAAAGCCGCCTCAATCAAAGTCAAGGCCGCTGCCGATAATGATGGCTACGTACTCAATGGCACCAAGCTCTTCGTCCCCGATGCTCACGTTGCCGATTACATACTTTGTGTAGCCCGGACAAAAGACTCGGCGAAAGCTGAGGATGGCATTACCATTTTCATCGTTGACGCCGGGAGCCCGGGAATTACCACCACTTTACTGAAGACTATCGGCGGTGACAAGCAGTGCGAGGTGGCTTTTGATAACGTTAAAGTGCCTGAGGGAAATATTCTCGGCAAGCTTAACGAGGGCTGGAGTATAGTACAGAATATTATTGAACGGGCAGCCCTGGCCAAATGCTGTGAGATGGTCGGCGGTATGCAGGCGGTGCTGGAGATGACCGTGGAATACGCCAATCAAAGAGTGCAATTTGACCGTCCCATCGCCAGTTTCCAGTTGATACAGGAGCACTGTGTCAACATTGTGATAGATGCTGATAGCTCAAGGATGATTACGTATGAAGCTGCCTGGAGGCTGAGTAACGGGCTTCCATATTCCATGGAAGCCGCCATGGCCAAAGCCTGGGCAGGAGACGCCTATGTGCGGGTTACTACCTTAGCGTCTCAGGTACACGGTGGCGTGGGTATTATGGAAGACCATGACATGACGCTGTACTTCCGGCGCGCCAAGGCCGGAGAGCTTTTCCTGGGCGACGCCCGGTTTCACAGGGAAGCCGTAGCCCGGGGATTGCAGTTTGAGACAGTATGAGTATATGGGAGTAGTATTTTAGCGAAACGGCTAACAAAAAGCGAAACAATGGCAAGATATACCGACCCGTAAATCTGGTAATATAAACGTTAACGACAGGGTTTGCGATGTTGGAAATAAATCCCGATATAAATACCGCTTGAACATCTATGATAAAATGGAATATAATTTCAGACATACAGGAGTGTAGCTCAGTCTGGTAGAGCAGCGGTCTCCAAAACCGCCGGTCGGGGGTTCGAATCCTCCCACTCCTGCCATAGCGTGCCGAGGTGGTGGAATCGGTAGACACGCCATCTTGAGGGGGTGGTGAGCGTAAGCTCGTGGGAGTTCAAATCTCCCCCTCGGCACCAGATAATTCCACCGTCAAGGTTGCTATCCTCCTTGCCAACCCCATTACTTAACCAGGGACGCTTACCCCCTGCCGAACCCGGCCCCGATGAAATATCCCCCCAAAAGAGCTATAATGAATATGTCCGCAGGTATGGCTCCATTATTCACCAGCCTGAGATGGACACTGATTCCGTAAGCGAGGAATAAAATGCTTGCCGAACTTGTTGGTCTGGTTACCCGCCAGGAAGGAAAGAAGTTTCTCAAGCTCAAACAACAATTTGATGAGCTGGCATTAGGGCCAGGAGCAGGGAGAGAAGGGGAAATATCACTCTATATTCATATTCCCTTCTGCCGTACCTTGTGCCCCTTCTGCTGCTTTAACAGGTACCTGTTCCACGAAGACCGGGCAAGAAAGTATTTCCAGCACCTCAGAAGAGAGCTGGAGCAGTATATTAAACGAGGTTTCCAGTTCACTAATTTTTACTTCGGTGGCGGCACACCCACCATATTGATGGACGAACTAACCGGCTTTATCAACCATCTCAGAGAGAATTTCACGGTAAAACAGATTTCTCTGGAGACAACCGCAGCTGATATTACCCCTCATAACATAGATTTGCTAAAAACGGCAGGCATTAACCGGCTATCCATCGGGGTACAGAGTTTTAGTGACAAGTTACTGAGGGCTATGGGCAGGGTTAGCCTCAACGGAGAAGAGATTAAGGAAAAACTGCTGATGGCACAGGGCCAGTTCAACACCCTTAACGCGGACTTTATTTTTAATTTTCCCGGCCAGACCCCGGAACAATTTGAGGCTGATGTGGAGACATTTAAAGCCCTTGGCATTGACCAGGCTACTTTCTACCCGCTGATGCCCTCACCGCACAAGAAGGATGCCATAGAACGGAGATTTAACCGGATAGACACAGCTACGGAGCAAAAATTCTACGAAATTATTCTGAAGAAGCTCTTTGCCGACGGATATAAAGCCTCGACAGCCTGGTGCTTTTCCCGCGGAGAACACATGATTGACGAATACATTATTGACTTCAATGACTATATTGGCATCGGCTCAGGGTCGGTAAGCATCGTTAACGGTAATTTCTACGTGAACTCATTTTCCCTAGATACTTACGCGGAGCTGACCATAAGCGATACGCTGCCCGTAGTCGGCTGGAGAAGACTATCCGAACGCGAACACCTCCGCTACTACCTGCTCACCAAGCTCTTTGGCATGGAGCTGGACACCGGAAAGTTTTATCAGCGGTTTAATGCTGCTAGTCACCGCAAATTATGGAATGAGCTGACCTTTCTCAAGCTCTTCGGTCTGGTGGAGGGAGAGGAAAAAATCAGGGTAACCCGGAAGGGGATGTATCCGGTAAGTGTCATGATGAGAGAGTTCTTCGCTGCTCTGAATAATCTGCGGGAAGATTACATCGAGAAACAGATCTAGACCCGTACGATCACTTGATAGCCACATGAATAGCGGCCGCACCCGGAAAAAGACGGCGGAAGTAGAGCCGGCGAAAGCCAGCCGCAATCAGCATCTCCCGTACTTCTTCCGGAGAAAAATATCGGGATGCAGACTCAGCCAGATAGCGGTAAGCCTGCCTGTTACCGGACAGCCAGCTCCCCAAGTGAAAGACAAACCAGCGCAAATACAGGTGATAGAACTGCCGTATCAGCCTTGATGCAGGCTGACTGCTTTCTACAATGACGAACTTGCCACCGGGAGTCAGTACCCTCAACACCTCGGTGAGGCACTGCTGTGCCAGCGGATTCTTGTAAGTGAGGTTGCGGAAGGCAAAGGATATACCAACACAATCAAAGCTATCATCGGGAAAAGGGAGACGGGCGGCATTACCGTAGATAAAGCCAGACCTCCCCGCCCCTGCCACCGCACCGGCCTTTTCCCTGGCTCTGGACAGCATAGGCTGGCTGTAATCAACCCCCGTTAGCATTACCCCCTTCATCTGCTGTGCCAGAATAACCGTCAGGGCACCGGTGCCACAGCACAGGTCAAGCACCCTTTTGGGCGGTGGGGTTAAACACTCTTTTGATGCCTGCCGCCGCCACCTCTGGTCAAGGCCGAAGGTAATCAGGCGGTTAATTAAATCATAACGGGGCGGTACCGCGGTAAACATGCGGTAAAGATGTTCACTATCGGTCATAACAGGACTGCCTCTACGATATAGCCTATGCCCAGCAGGAACTGCATTAACAGAACCACCAGAACGTTATTGGCCAGAGCCGGCATCAGCCTGGCCGTTTCCTGGGGTTTCAGAGCACCCTGAATAGCTTTAACCGCCAGCGGTAGTGTTAGCAAGGCGATTAGCGAGTAAACCGGCATTATTCCCGCCACTACCCAGCCGATTATCCACAGGTAAATGATTATGGTCAATGCTGAATAGACGATGCCTGCTTTTTTCATACCCATCGTGATGGGCAGGGTTTTTCGTTTGACTTTACTGTCAGCTTCACAGTCGGGAAACTCATTCAGAAAGAGCAGGTTATGCACTAATATGTCCGAAGGTATTGAGGCTACCACTGCGTGCCAATTATAGGCACCTGCCTGCACAAAGTAAAAGCCCAGTATTGGTAGCATTCCCAATCCCAGGCCGGGAGACCACTCCGGCCACCTCCGCTTGAGTATAAAGGGAGTATAAAGCAAAATACATAACGCTCCCAGCAACAGCACCGGCAATAACCATAAACCCCGAACAACCAGGAAATAGACTCCAACCGGCACCGCCAGCAGGAAGGAGATAACGCCCATCCAGAATACCTGCCGCGGCTTGAGCAGTCCAGATGGCAGGATACCGCTGCCACCGCTAAAGGGCGTTCGCCTCGTTTCCAGGTCTAAGCCGCTGGTGTAATCATAATAATCATTGAGGGTATTGACACTGATGTGAGCCAGCAACAGCCCCACAAACGACAATACGGCGTAAGCAGGACTAAAGTAGCCGTCATACCAGGCAATACTATTCCCCAGGAAAGCCAGCGCCACAGTAAGAATCAAAAACTGCGGCCTGGTCTCAAGAAACCAAACTTTCAGTCTTATTGGCTCAACTCCTCTCACCCGGAAGCCAGGCATCTGCAAGCAAAGCTAGAAACACCGGGTATTTGCCTCAATAAAACGGCAGTTCGGCTGATTATTGTCAAATTATAGCAGAGGCGCTAAAGGCATTGCAAAACGAGGCAGCGGGTCAACCTGAAGACAGCTATAAAATACCGGCAATACAAGAGAATACGTTCTCATCCGTCTAGAAAGCTCAGTTTATCCAGCCGTGCAAAGTCATGGGTGGAGTCAATCCAGCGGATGGTACCTGAGCGGGAACGCATCGCCAGAGACCGGGTCTGCGCTCCCCCGCTGAAGTAACGTACCCCGTCTAACAGATCACCACTGCTCACGCCGGTGGCAGCAAAGAATACATCATCACTGTCTACCAGGTCTTCAGATGTATAAATTCTGTCCAGGTCCACCCCGTCCGCCAACGCATGATTCTTTTCCTGTTCATCGCGCGGCCAGGCTTTGCACTGTATTACACCACCAATACAGTGTATGGCCGCCGCCGAAAGCACTCCCTCAGCGGTACCACCAATGCCCATAAGCACGTCCACGCCGCTGTCAGGCAGGGCTGCCTGTATGCTTGCGGAGACATCACCGTCAGAGATTAGCTTAATCCGGGCACCAGCTTCCCGGATTTCACTCATTAATTGCTCGTGGCGCGGTCTGTCCAGCACCACCACCGTCAGTTCCGATATATCTATCTTCTTGGCCCGGGCAATATTGTTCAGGTTCTCCGCTACCGGGGCTTCAATGTCAACAACGCCCACGGAATCTTGCCCGACGACAATCTTATTCATATAAAACACCTGGTGAGGACAGTTAATCGTGCCACGTCCTGAAAGCGCCACTACGGATATAGCCCCGGGAAGACCACGGGCCACCAGCGTGGTACCGTCAATGGGATCGACAGCTATGTCCACTTTCAGTTGACTGCCGTTACCAATCTGCTCTCCGATGTAGAGCATGGGGGCTTCATCCTTTTCTCCTTCGCCAATTACCACCACTCCGTCCATGCTGATATAACCCAGAGTGAACCTCATGGCATCCACCGCCGCCTGGTCCACCAGTTCCTTATTACCCATGCCCATATGACGGGCAGCCGCGATGGCGGCTGCCTCGGTAACACGCACCAGCTCCATGGCTATATTTCGCTCGATAGGTCTACGGTAACGCATCATACCCTTACATTGACTTGCTGGTGATATCCTGCGCTGACATAGTAGCATCAGCGCTCTAACAAGTCAATTTTAGATTTCTACATGACACTCTGTGGGCCAGTAATGAATATCAGCCCGCCATCACTGATAATCATGCTATACGCGCTTGTGCTTCCACCTCCCCAGCCGGAAATATATCAGGTAAGCAATCACCCCGGAAAAAATGCTAATGACCATCGCCCAGCGGACACCGTAAACACCGAGATCAGTAACCCGGGGCAGCAGAAAGGCCAACGGCATCAGCACTACCCACTCACTCAACAGCGTAATCACCATCGGAGGTAGAGTGTCACCGGCACCGGCCAGTGAGTGCATTACTACCTGGTCAAAACTGATTACCAGAATAGATACGGCGACTATCCTGAGAAAGACAGCACCCAATGCTACCAGACCAGGCTCAGGACTGAAGATACGCATTAAATATTCCGGCCAGACCAGCATTACCAGTGCACAGAGTATCATAACACACTCAGCAAAACCCGCTGCCCACCATACACTCCTCTCCGCCCGCTCCGGTTGATGTGCCCCCAGATTTTGGCCGACCAGTACTCCGGCAGACCGGCCAAAACCCATACTTATCATGGTAACAAACATCATTACCCGCTGCACAATGCTATGCGCGGCAACGGCTTGAGTTCCGAAGGGAGCCATAAACCACACCAGCAACAGACGTCCCAGGCTCCTCTCGGACATCATCACTGCCGCCGGAATACCAATCTTTATAATGCGCCACGTAACTTTCAAATCAAAACGAAAGTTCCTCATGGTCAGCCGCAATCTTGAACGCCCGGTAAAGAGAACCCACAGACCGAGAGCCGTGGCCAGGCTAAAAGATAGGACATTGGTCAGAGCTGCCCCGCTAACACCCAGGCGAGGGAATATCCACCAGCCAAAGACCAGGAAAGGACAAAAGACCACGTGGAAAAACCGGTAGAAGATACTTATGCGCATCGGCACCACGGCGTCCCCTGATGCCTGCATAATGCTCTCCGTAAGCTGCTGAAAGGACATGGCCAGTGCGCCCACGAACATGATACGCATATAGGCCGCCCCTTCTGCGATAACATCAGCCTCCACACCAAATAAACCTAATATTGGCTCCGCGAAGAATATGCCTATGGCTGCCATAACTATGGCATAAACAGCACTTATTACCAGGCCTTGCTGGGCGACATGGTTGGAACCTTCTGTATCTCCAGCTCCCACAAAACGGGCGACCATTGCTCTTACCCCCGCACTGATTCCCATCCGGCCCGCTGTTACCGCCATTACCGCCATACTGGAAATACCCACGCCGGCAACCGAGGCCGCCCCAAGTTTACCTACCCATATCAGATCAATGGTAGGCCCTATCATACGGAGGCCATCGCTTACTATAATCGGCCAGGATAATGCCAAAAGATTACGGGTGATGCTACCCTTTGTCCAGTCCCGGTGCCTGGCTGGTACCTGCAGGTCTCTCCCTCCGTAATCTTCCGCGTCTGGTGTTTCTATCTCTGCCATCTTGCAACGCCCATCATATCAAGCTAATGGTGAGATGCTCCCCTCCACTTAGATGCTAACCGGGACAAACACAAGCAATGCTGTCAATCATTTTCTCCGGGGTAAAAAGAGGAGGATGTTCACCGGTAGATTTAGCTGTTTACTATAATATCTTATCAGTCATATTGTCAAAAATATGGTTTTATTTGCACTTGGTTGTTGTATGATATAATGATGGGAAACAACTGGGGGCAAGCAATATGGTAAGGATAAAAAAGAAGAGAGGAACGATACAAGCGATTGACGATGAGAAAAAGGAAATAGAGCTATTACTAGACAGTAACGTAATCCACGTTCAGTCCACCTATCCAGAAAATAGAGTATCCAACGCAAAGCGGTACCGTTACTCGGAAAAGTTAGAATGGGAGACCCCAAGTATCCTAACCTACCTGAACAGACGTGTGGAAATTCAACTCTCTGACGATGTGATTGACCACATAGAATTCGTTTAATCATCTCTTCAACCTCAATCCCATCATCGTTGTCGGAGTAGTAGGTAGCTTTCTCCGATACCGCTTCCGCTTCTGTGGTCTACCAACTTGTACAACAGGCGGCACAGGTTTCCGCCACACAAGCTAAGCAACAATAAAAAAGACCCGGTGGCAACCCATCAAGAATAGAAGGACAGTGCCACTGAGGGACCGGTATGGGTTGTCATTACCGGGGTAAGCTCGGTAATGTATACCTCGGCACAGTTATACCTGGCCTTAATCAGCCCGCTGAGTTTCCTGGCATCTTCGATATAGGTTGAGTAGTGCACGTTAATATGCAGCGGCTTACTGATATCAGCATGCTCTTTAATGAGACTAACCAGCCTCTGCAGGGCTTTCTGTTTTCCCCTTTCCTTACCCACCGAGACGACCAATCCGGTGTCATCGAGAATACCGATGAGAGGTTTCACCTGCATAATTTCACCGACAATCGCTGTCTTGGGGGCCCGCCCCCCTTTAATCAGGTACTTCAGTGTATCAAAAGCAGCCGTGAACTTGACCCTCGGTATCAAATCATGGGCGGTCTTGATAACCTCGGCTATACCCTTGCCTGCCCTGGCGGCACGGGCTGCCTCCAGGACGACGAAACCAAGCGCACCAGCCGCGTTTTTGGCATCAATAAGCTCAATATTGACATTGGGGTGTTTAGCTTTAACTATTTCCCTGGCTTCCTCGGCCGCTTTATAGGCGGCACTCAATGTCTTGGAGATAATAATACAGACGATACTGGCGGTTGTTTTAGCCAGTTCGGTAAAAATACTGGTGTATTCCCCGGGGCTGGGGATACTGGTGGTGGGTAATTGCTTCAAGGTGGGAAAGACCTGATAGAACTCGGCAGGAGTTATGTCAATCTGGTCCCGGTAGTCTTCGCCATCAACAATTACATGATAGGGTGCCACGCGTATGCCATATTCTTCAATAATTTCCGGAGGCAGGCAGTTGGTGCTGTCAGTGACAATGGCCACCTTTGACATTAGGTATCTCCTTTCTGGTACTTAAATTTTTACTCCGGCAATATACCTAGTATATCTAGGTATATTGCATGCATGATAGCAAGCACCAAAAGCCGTGTCAAGAGTTTGTGCTCACTCCCGGCACATAAGATAGACATGAATTGTTTGACAAGCAACTATGATAATTAATAAAATAGCTAGGCAAACGGTTGCCAGTAACCACTATATTTTCACATACTCCTGAGGCTATTCTATATAATCTAATATGGGAGGATAATTAGTAATGAACCTACAACAACCAAACTCGAATGAGGCTACCAAGACCGCCAACCGTTCCCGAAGTGTCGTCCCCATGAGTGGCATTTGCAGCCGCTGCATTGACGGCTGCACCGGCAACTGTGAGGTCTTCAAGGCAACCTTCCGCGGACGGGAACTAATCTACCCCGGACCCTTTGGTGAAATTACCGCCGGAGGCGATAAAAACTACCCTTTAGATTACTCCCACCTCAACATTCAGGGATATGCTCTGGGTGCGGAAGGACTTCCGCCCGGCGTCACCGGTGACCCGGATACGGCAACATTTCCTGCGGTGAGCACCGAAACTGAGTATGGCTGGGACAAAAAAGTAAGGATGAAGGTTCCCATCTTTACCGGCGCTCTTGGCTCTACAGAGATAGCCCTCAGAAACTGGGAGCACTTTGCGGTGGGGGCTGCCATCAGTGGCATCACCATTGTATGCGGGGAAAATGTCTGTGGCATTGACCCGCAGCTTGAGCGTGATGCCAAGGGCAAAATTAAGCTGGCGCCGGATATGGACCGCCGCATCGACATTTATCGGCGTTACCACCAGGGGTATGGCGAAATACTGGTGCAGATGAACGTAGAAGATACCAGACTGGGTGTTGCCGAATATATCAGCCAGAAGCACGGTCTGGACACCATTGAATTAAAATGGGGGCAGGGCGCCAAGTGTATCGGCGGTGAGATTAAGGTTAACAGCATGGAACGGGCACTGGAGCTCCAGAAACGCGGCTATATCGTGACCCCTGACCCGTCAAACCCGATCAACCAGCAAGCCTTTAAGGGCGGCGCCTTGAAGGAATTTGAGAGGCATAGCCGGCTTGGTTTCATTAATGAAGAAAGCTTTTATGCTGAGGTACAGCGCTTAAGAGATCTGGGCTTCAAACGCATTACCCTGAAAACCGGTGCTTATGGCCTGCGTGAGCTGGCCATGGCCATCAAGTGGGGAGCCAACGCCAATATCGACCTGCTGACCATAGACGGCGCTCCCGGCGGAACCGGCATGAGCCCGTGGCGGATGATGGAAGAGTGGGGGATGCCCAGTCTTTATCTGCATTCAGCAGCTTATGAATTTGCCAAGAAACTGGCTGACTCCGGCCAGCGCCCGCCCGATATGGCTTTCGCCGGTGGCTTCAGCAGTGAAGATGGTGTCTTCAAAGCGCTGGCCATGGGTGCGCCTTTCACCAGGGCCGTATGTATGGGAAGAGCTTTAATGATTCCCGGCATGGTAGGTAAAAATATTGGCCAGTGGCTTACTAATGGCAACCTCCCCAAAACGGTAGGCCAATTTGGCTCAACGGTAGAAGAGATTTTCATTAACTACGAAGAAGTTAAGAATATAGTCGGGGCTGACGAGATCAAAAACATCCCTCTGGGCGCGCTGGGAATCTACAGCTATGCTGACAAGATTAAGGTAGGTTTGCAGCAGCTGATGGCAGGCGCCCGGTGTTTCAGTGTGCCCGCAATTACGCGGCGCGAGCTTATTTCACTGACGGAAGAATGCGCCAAGGTCACCGGAATACCCTACCTGATGGAAGCCTACCGGGAAGAGGCAATGAAGATCCTGGCAGGTTAGCGGTTAACCAAACAACAATTTACGAAATTGGCAGGGCGGTACCGTCCCACCGGCTGTTGGTGCGGTGCCGTTCCTGTTAATTGTTGGTTATAAGCAGTCCCGGCAGACATTTTGCAGGTACGGCAAGCTGGGGGTACTGCTGACGCAGTTTCTGCCTGATTTTGATAATTCCCGGTTTCGTCAATAACCACGGACACAATCATCTACCAACAGCGTGAATACTTAGAACTCATAGCTAGTTAAGTTGACGAGGGTTACCCTATTTGTTATCCTGAAACTGGGATATTGTGTTCAGAATAGGCACAGTAAGGAGCATGTTGAATGGCTAAAGGACTAAAAGACTATTTAGGAATGCTCAAAGGAATAAGAACCGGCTCAAAAGCCGGTGATTTTTCAACCTATAGATGGAGGGAGGTCAGCCCCGAAGAAAAGG
>CAYOKF010000023.1:0-13708 GCA_964404475.1 uncultured Dehalococcoidaceae bacterium
ATAGTTTTGATGATGGAAGGGAGACTTGAATTTATCTCCGGGGGTGGTATTACCTCGCCGGGTGGTTTCTGCGCCGGCGCTACCTGTGCCGGGATTAAGGAAGAATCCCGGGGGAAACTGGATCTGGCTATCCTTTTATCTGATAATCTCTGTACGGCAGCGGGAGTTTTTACTACCAATCGCGTTAGGGCGGCGCCGGTTCTTCTCACGCGGCAGCGCTTACAGAAAGGGAGATCCGTGGCACTGGTGGTAAATAGCGGCTGCGCCAATGCGGTTACCGGAGAAGGGGGCATGGCTGATGCCGTGGCAATGGCTGATATGGTAGCCAAAAAGACAGGGTTATTGGCGGAAGACGTTCTGGTGGCCAGTACCGGTGTTATCGGGGAGAGGCTGCCCATGGAAAAAATAAGAGCCGGTATTAGCGGTGTTGCTCTCTCCGGAGATGGTGGACATCAGTTGGCCAGGGCGATAATGACTACCGATACCGTGCCTAAAGAGGTGGCGGTAAGGGTTGATGATGGCCAGTTCAGCATCGGCGGTGTCGCCAAAGGCTCCGGTATGATTCATCCTGATCTGGCTACCCTGCTTTGTTTTTTGACTACTGATGCCTGCGTAGAGCCGGACTTTCTCAGGGAGGCGATGCAACGGGCGGTGGATGTTTCCTTCAATATGGTCTCCATCGATGGTGATACCAGCCCTAATGACATGGTATTGATAATGGCTAACGGCATGGCGGGTAATGAGCCGTTATCGTCGGGCAGCTCGCACGCGGATACTTTTCAGCAGGCACTTAATCAGGTATGTGTCCATCTGGCGAAAGCTATTGCGCGTGATGGAGAAGGTGCCAGCAGGATGATTGAGGTTACGGTTAAAGGGGCGGCTAATCAAGCTGAAGCCAGGGTGGCGGCGCGTACTGTGGTCAGTTCGCCGCTGGTCAAGGCAGCGGTGTATGGGAAGGACCCTAACTGGGGGCGGGTAATCGCCGCAGCCGGGAGGAGTGGCGTGGAAATAAGTGAGACAGAGTTTGACCTTTACTTCGGTGATGTCTGTCTGGTAAAGTCCGGGCATATAGCGCCTTTTGATAGTGGAGAGGCGGTGAAGGCATTGAGTGGCAGCGAGGTGTCAATAATTTTAAACCTTAATCTTGGTAGCGCTGCCGCAACTGCCTGGGGTTGTGACCTGACTGAAGAATATGTAGTCATTAACAGTCAATATACAACATAACCTTGTTGATTCGGGAGGATGCATTGGACAGGGTAATTGTGGTGAAAATAGGCGGCGCTACCTTTGAAAACCGGGATACCACTATTGAGGACGTGATTTCCTTGCAGCAGCAGGGGAAATTGCTGGTTATCGTGCATGGCGGGGGCAATCTGGTAACCGATTGGCTGGCGCGGCTGGGAATTAACACCAGCTTTGTTCATGGCGAGCGGGTGACTGACCGGGCGGTGCTGGAGGTGGTGATTGCCGTGCTGGGCGGGCTGGTCAATAAGGAGATTGTGGCGGCAATCAATAGCGCCGGGGGGCGGGCAGCAGGTATGAGTGGCGTGGACGGAGCACTTGTCCAGGGCAGGGTCAAGGACGAGGCCTTGGGTTATGTGGCGGAGGTGGTTAACGTAAATCCGGAGCCGCTTCAGGTAATGCTTCGGGCCGGTTACATCCCGGTGGTGTCATCACTGTCACTTAACTTAAAGCCTGAAGCTGAAGGCGCTCCGCAGATACTGAATATTAATGGTGACCCCATAGCCGGTGAAATAGCGGCGGCGCTCGGAGCCGAGCGGCTTATTTTTCTGACTGACGTTGAAGGTGTGCATGACCAATCAGGTGAGTTGCTGTCACGTTTATCTGAGGGAGAGGCTGAAGCTTTAATTACCTCGGGGGTGGTATCCGGTGGGATGATTCCCAAGATCAAGGCCTGCCTGAGGGCGTTATCAGTCCATGCGGCCGCATGTATTATCAATGGGAAACAGCCACATGCCCTGCTCCGTGAGATAGAAGGACATGGTGGTGGCACCTCAATATATGTGTAATAATTGATGAGAAAACTATTGCACCATTGCCTGAATGACTAGCCAAAGAGCTATTAGAAAGATGTTTGGAGAAAGTATATGAACGACTGGCCACAACTGGAGAGTAAATACATCATGCATACCGTAAACCGCGTGCCGGTAACCCTGGTGAGGGGGGAAGGAGCGCGGGTATGGGATGATAACGGAAGTAAGTACCTTGATTTTGTTGGTGGCTGGGCGGTGACCAGCCTGGGGCATTGCCACCCGGTAGTTACGGCAGCAATCGCCGAACAGGCACGTACCCTCATTCAGGTTTCCAATCAGTTCTATACTATCCCGCAAATAAAGCTGGCGGAGCTTCTGGTAGAGAATAGCTGCCTGGATAAGGTGTTCTTCAGCAATAGTGGCGCTGAGGCTAACGAAGGAGCGGTGAAGCTGGCTCGCCGCTACGGGCAGCATTATCGGAACGGGGCTTATGAAATTATCAGCACCTTCAGCTCCTTTCACGGCAGGACGTTAAGCATGGTGGCCGCTACTGGACAGCCTAAATTTCAGCAGCCGTACATTCCCCTGCCGGAAGGCTTTGTGAACGTGGAATATAGTAACATAGAGGCAATGAAGAAAGCCACCACGGATAAGACCTGTGCCGTGATGCTGGAGCCGGTGCAGGGGGAGGGGGGAGTTAACGTACCCGATGATGATTACCTCGCTGCGGTGAGCGAGTGGTGTAAGCGGAAGGGAATTCTTCTTATTCTGGACGAGATTCAAACCGGCATAGGTAGATTGGGGACGCTGTTTGCCTATGAACAATACGGCATTGAGCCGGATATAATGACTCTGGCCAAAGGCCTGGGGTGTGGTGTGCCCATCGGAGCAATTATGGCTAAAGACAGTGCCTCTGTTTTCGTTCCCGGTGAGCATGGCTCTACCTTCGGCGGTAATCCCCTGGCCTGTGCGGCGGCGTATGCCACGGTGAAGTTTGTTCTGGATAATGATATTTGCGGTAATGTCAGCCGGGTGGGAAAATATCTTTTTCATGGTCTGGAGGGGCTGCGGCGTAAATACTCCTGCATTACTGATGTCCGTGGGCGTGGGCTCCTGCTGGCTGTTGAGTTTGACCGTGATATCGCCGGTACGTTGTTGAGCGGTTGTCTTGACAGGGGTTTACTGGTCAATCAGTTGAAGCCCAATACCCTGCGCCTGATGCCTCCCCTCATTGTTGACAATGCCGATGTTGATGAAGCGCTGGGTATTTTAGACGGTGTAATATCTGGTATTGTTGGCTAGATATTGCTAAAATGTAGTAAGTAATGCCACCGGCATATGGTTGTAAGCTATTGCTTGTCCGGATGCTGGCGGGATTATAGGGGATAAGGATGGCAAATAACCTTCGCAGGCTCGCGGTACTGACTACACTGATTGGGGTCATGCTGCTGGCGGTGGCACTGATCGCCCTTTCTTACGTAGAAGTTGGAATTGCCAATGAGATTGAGCCTGAGTCACTTATCTATACCGCCGAGGATATTTCGGCTGTGCCGCAATCGGTGGCTGAGGATGCTTCCAGGCTGGCTGCGGAGATGTTTGGCAATAATGGTGACAGGTATGAGGAGTTCGTGACCCAGTTGCTGGACTCTTACGTGGAGGCAAATGACAAAGATTTTATCGTGCTCTTCAACCCGGGTGGTTGGGGGTGGAGCTTTCCGGATAGTTCTACCGGCTGGCGTAGCATTCTGGATGGTATAGAAGTAGAACTGGATAGTCTTGGTTATGAAGCGGTATTGTTGAATTTCCAGCGTACCAGCGAGACTACCTGGGGGGTTATGAAAGAGTTCATGGAGGCGGCTTTCCACTACCCTTCCAAGACAAAAGATTTGGCCTGCCGGGTGGCATTTCTCACCGGCCATTGCCCTGACCTGAAAGTGATTGTTGCTGGTGAGAGTAACGGGAGCATTGTTTCCGATGGTGCCATGAAAATTTTACAGGATAACCCTCAGGTTTACTGTATTCAAACCGGCACTCCATTCTGGCACCGGCCGGTTACGAGGGAGAGAACGCTGGTACTGAACAGCAATGGCGTGATCCCTGATTCCTTCAGTCGTGGCGATATACCAACCATGGCACGGGCCAGCTTGAAGAGTTTGCTGGGCATAGCACCGGAAGAAAAGGAGCGGGGCACGATATTTAATTTTGTCAAGGCACCGGGGCATTACTATTCCTGGCGTTATCCTTATGTTTATTCACAAATAACCGAATTTTTAGAGGAAAATTTTGGTATAAATCAGGAAGAAGCTTATAGTTCAGGGGGGTCATAGTGGCTGACAAAGTAGTGCTGGCTTATAGCGGTGGAGTAGATACCTCCGTAGCCATCAAATGGTTGCAGGAGAAACACAACCTGGATGTCATCGCCTTTAGTGCTGATGTGGGTAATGAGCCTGATTTTCCCGCCATCCGGGAAAAGGCGCTGAAATTGGGGGCAGTGAAGGCGGTGGTCAGGGATGTCAGGGAAGCCTTTATCAGGGGTTATGTTTTTCCGGCGGTGCAGGCAAATGCTGTTTATCAGGGACAATACCCGCTGGGGACTGCTCTAGCCCGCCCCTTGATAGCCAGGCTTATGGTGGAGGTTGCTTTGGAGGAGGGTGCTTCCGTGGTAGCCCATGGCTGTACGGGTAAGGGAAATGACCAGGTAAGGTTTGATGTCAGCGTGGCAGCACTGGCTCCTGATTTAAAGATTATGGCGCCAGCTCGTGACTGGGGGATGAATCGTGAGGAAACTATCGCTTATGCGCAGCACCATGGTATTCCCATACCGATTACTGCGGACAATCCCTATTCACTTGACCAGAATCTGTGGGGAAGGGCTATTGAGTGCGGGGTCTTGGAAGACCCATGGGTGGAGCCGCCGGATGACGCTTTTATCTGGTGCCGGCCATTAGCGGAAACTCCGAATACTCCGGAATACCTGGTGCTTGATTTTGAGCAGGGTATTCCGGTGGCGGTTGACGGACAGAGGATGGACGGCATTGCCCTCATCGAGCGGGTGAATGAGCTGGCCGGAAAACACGGGGTCGGCAAAGTTGACCACATTGAAGACCGTGTAGTCGGTATCAAATCACGCGAAGTTTATGAGGCGCCGGCAGCGGTGGTATTATTAGCGGCGCACCGGGCACTGGAGGCGATGACGCTTACCCGGGACCAGTTACGGTTCAAGCGGGGTGTGGAAGCAACCTTCGCTGACCTTATTTACGAAGGTTTATGGTTCACGGCATTGCGTGAGGATCTTAACGCCTATATAGTGTCGTCGCAGCGTTTTGTCAGCGGAAGTGTGCGGGTTAAGTTGTTCAAGGGGAGTAGCAGCGTGGTGGGGCGGAAATCACCTCACTCGTTATATCGCCATGACCTGGCGACCTATGACCAGGGCGATATCTTTGACCAGAGCGCTGCCGAGGGATTTATCCATATCTGGGGTCTCCCGGCCCGGACGCAGGCTCAGGTACAGGGCACTAACCCACCGGGGAAAGAGGAAGATAGGTGAGCCATATTCGTGGTCGCTTTAATAAGCCGGCGGATAAATTAATGGCAAAATATACCGCTTCTATCCCTGTTGACTGGCGTCTGTACCCCTATGATATTGCTGGCAGCATTGCCCACGCCAGGATGCTGGCTAAACAGGGCATCATTTCCGATGAAGATGCCGGGGTTATCATGGAAGGCCTGGCGGCTATCCAGGAGGAAATCGAGCAGGGCAAGTTCGATTTTAAAACAGAACTGGAAGACATCCACATGAACATTGAAGCCCGCCTCATTGAGAAGGTGGGGGAGGTGGGTGGCAAACTGCATACCGCCCGTTCCCGGAATGACCAGGTAGTTCTGGACCTGCGTCTCTTTACCAAAGGGGCAATAGCGGACACTTTTGACAGGCTCAGGGAGTTGCAGCGGGCGCTGCTTGACCTGGCGGAAAGTAATGAATACGTGGTAATGCCGGGATATACCCATTTGCAGTTAGCCCAGCCGGTACTGATGGCGCATCACCTTCTGGCCTACTTTGAAATGCTGGAGCGGGACACTGGCCGTTTTAACGATTGCCTTAAGCGTGCCGATGTTATGCCTTTGGGCAGCGGGGCACTGGCTGGCGTTGCCTATACCGTCGACCGTGAGTTTCTGGCGCGGGAGCTGGGATTTAGCCGGATAAGCCGGAATAGCCTTGACGCGGTCTCGGACAGGGATTTTGTGCTGGAGTACGAAGCGGCAGCCAGTATCTGTATGATGCATCTCTCCCGTCTGGCTGAGGAGATTATTCTGTGGTCTTCCGCCGAGTTTGATTTTATTGACCTCGATGAAGCCTATACCACCGGCAGCAGTATCATGCCGCAGAAGAAAAACCCTGACGTGGCTGAACTGGTCAGGGGGAAGACGGGGGGCGTGTACGGGCGCCTGATGGCGATGCTGACGACGATGAAAGCCTTGCCCCTTGCCTATAACCGGGATATGCAGGAGGATAAAGAGGGTTTCCTGTATACCGTTGATACGCTACTGTCCACTCTGGAAGTGGTAGCGGGTATGATAACTAACCTCCGGGTAAAGGCGGAAAACACGGCAAGCGCTGCTGCGCGGGGCTACATCCTGGCTACTGACCTGGCTGATTATCTGGTCAACAAGGGTGAAGCCTTCCGTAACGCTCATGATATTGTCGCCCGGCTGGTCAACCATGCTGTGGAGAAGGGGAAGACGCTGGGGCAGCTCAGCCTGGAGGAATACAGGGGATTTTCCTCTCTGTTTGATGATGATGTTCATGCCATTACGGTAGAGTCATCGCTTGCGGCCCGGGATGTCATTGGCGGTACCGCCCCCAGACGAGTAGCGCAGGCATTAGCTGACGCTAGAAAGATACTTGAGGGATGATGAGGCACTATTGTGCCCGGTAGATTAGGGGATGTTGCTTAAAAAAGGGAGGTTAGGCGGTTTTGGTCACTTTATTCCGGGTGCGCAGGCATCTGGTGCACAGGTTAAGGCGTTTTGGCTTACCATCGATTATGATTTTGGCCGGGTGGATATTGGGTATCCAGCGGCGGTTGGTATGCCGCTGGGAATGGCTGACATTATGACCGAACTGAGGCGTTTTTCCGCATAAATCGCACTTCAAGAGTTTTTCTCCTTTGATTATTAGGCATAGCTATTGCAATGTAACTTTAATCATAGTATCATAAGTCAATCATATTTAGCAAGGATGGAGTGGTATGAAGCGGGTTAGTAGTCTTGGTGGTCAGCATTTGCGAGAGATGTTTGCTGCGGCCACGGCTTGGTTAGAGAAGAGTTCTACCGATATTGATGCTTTGAATGTCTTCCCTGTGCCTGATGGCGATACCGGAACCAATATGTTACTTACCATGCGCTCGACGTTGGAGGAAGCCTACCGGGCTCCTGACAACAGCGCTGCCGGAGTAGCCCAGGCCATGGCACGCGGTGCCTTGATGGGGGCCAGGGGTAACAGCGGGGTGATACTTTCTCAGATATGGCGTGGTCTGGCTGAGGGCATGGCGGACAAAGAGACGATTACTGCCGCTGACCTGGCCGATGCTTTGCAGCAGTCAGCGGTGATTGCCTATAAAGGGATTAATAATCCGGTGGAAGGCACTATTCTAACCGTTATCAGGGAGGCTGCCGGGGCGGCCAGGGAGCAGGCCTCCGCCGGTAGTGTTGATGTTACCTCGGTATTACAGGCAACGGTTACTGCTGCCGCGGAAGCGGTGGCGGATACACCCCGTCTTCTTCAGGTGTTGAAGGATGCCGGGGTAGTTGATGCCGGTGGTCAGGGATTGTATACCATACTTGAGGGATCCCTTAATTATCTCACCGGTGAAGCGGAACAGGCGCCTTTCCGTAAACCGCAGATAATTGTCAGTGAACTGGCGCCTACTACCAGGCTGCCGCAGGCTGTAACTGCTGATGAGGTACCCTACGGGTATTGTACTGAGTTCCTGCTTAAAGGTGAGAAACTGGACCCGGATAAGATTAGAAAGCACCTGGAGAAGGAGGGGGAATCCCTGATTGTGGTTGGTGATGACACGGCTGTCCGGATTCATATTCATACTCTTGACCCGGGCAGAGTCATTAGCTATGCCACCAAACTGGGCACAATACATCAGGCAAGTATGCGTAACATGGATGAACAGCACCAGGACTGGGTAGAAATGCAGAAAGAGAAGGTGCCGGTAGCGGATACGGCTATCATCGCGGTAGCCTCAGGAGAGGGGCTGGCTGATGTCTTTACCAGCCTGGGAGCAGCCCAAGTTGTTCCCGGGGGGCAGACGATGAACCCGAGCACCAAAGAGTTACTGCAGGCGGTAGAATCGGTGCCCTCAGAAAAATTTATTATTCTCCCGAATAATAAGAATATAGTGCTTACCGCTGAGCAGCTTCCAGCTTTAACAACGAAAACTATTGAAGTAGTACCGACAGTGACCATTCCGCAAGGTGTGGCCGCGCTGCTGGCCTTTGATTATGAAGCCGAAATAAAAACAAACGCGCAGATTATGGGGAAGGCAATTACGGCGATAAGGTCAATCGAGGTGACCCGCTCCGTGCGTGCCACCCAGATAGGTAATTTAAAAATAAAAAAGAAGCAGCCCATTGGCTTGCTGGATGGAGATCTGGTGGCGGTGGGCGATAAGTACCTCGATGTTGTTCAGCAGGTTTTTGCCAGGTTAGATTTAAGCAAATATGAAGTGGTTACCATTTACTACGGGGCTGACGGTGATTCTGAAGAGGCGGAAAGAATCAGTGCCAGTATACGTGAACAGTATCCCCACCTTCAGGTTGAATTCGTCCATGGTGGGCAGCCCCACTATAGTTATATCATATCAGTCGAATAAAAAGGTGGTTTTATGACAATTAAAATTGTTACTGACAGCTTATCTGATATTACTGGTGACTTAATCGAGGAGCTGGGTATCAGCGTGGTGCCGGTCTACGTGCGCTTTGGTGATGAAGTCTTCAGGGATAGAATCGAGATGACCACTGACGAGTTTTACCACCGGTTGGTTCATGGCGATGTGTGGCCGACGACAACCCAGCCCACTCCGGCTGATTTCAAAGATGTCTATCAAAAACTGGCCAGGGAAGCCGATGAAATATTAGTGGTTACTCTGTCCAGCAAACTCAGTGGAACTTATCAGTCGGCGGTGCAGGCTAGGAGCATGGTTGAGGGGAACTGCCGCATCGAGGTAATTGACTCACAGCAAGTGGTGATGGGGTTGGGTTTGATAGTCATCTCCGCAGTAAAGGCACTGAAAGCGGGGGCAAACTTTGATGAATTGATTAATCTGGTGCATAGTGCCATGAAGCGCGTTCATCCCATCATGTCCTTTGATACCCTCAAGTATTTGGCAAAAGGCGGGCGTATCGGCAAGGCGCAGAGCTTGCTGGGTTCAATGCTGTCAATAAAACCGATACTAACCTTAAAGGATGGTGAAGTACATCCACTGACCCGGGTGCGTTCCCGGGCGGCGGGGGTGGACTATCTGGTGAATTTTGTCGCCGGTTTTGACAGTATTGAAGAGCTGGCGGTGGAGCATGCCACCACGCCTGGTGAGGCTGATGACCTGGTGCAGCGCCTTGGTGCCCATTATCCCAATCATATTTATCAGTCGACGGTCAGCCCGGTAATCGGGACTTATGTCGGACCTCATGTTCTTTCGGTTTCTGTTTTAGAGGCGGAAAAGAAATAATGACGGTCAGGGTAGTTGCTGACAGTAGCTGTGACCTCTCGCCGCAGGTAGCTGAGGAGCTGGGAATTACGATAGTGCCACTCTACCTGCGGTTCGGGGACAGGGTATATCGGGATGGGGTTGATATCAGCCATGATGAGCTCTATCGGAAATTGACGGAAGGCCCGGTTCGTCCCACCACATCACAACCGCCGCCATCGGATTTTGCTGAGGTATACAGTAAACTCGCTCAGGAAACTGATGAGGTGGTCTCGCTTCATCTCTCCAGCAAGACAAGCGGCACCTATGACTCAGCACGGCAAGGCCGTGACATGCTGACCGGCGGCTGCCATATTGAGGTGGTAGATACGTTTTCCGTCTCAATGGGGCTGGGTTTGATTGCCATGGCGGCAGCCCGCCTGGCCCGGGCCGGTGAAGGTTTACAGAGGGTAATGGATGAGGTCAGGGAGGCAGTTGCCACCACCCGCATCTTTGGACTCTTGGATACCCTGCGGTATGTGCTTTTAGGTGGGCGCCTCGGCAAGGCAAAAGCATTACTGGGTAGCCTGCTCAATGTCAAGCCTTTACTCACCATGCGTGATGGCGAGATTATGCCGGCGGGCGTGGTGCGCACCCGTACCAAGGGTATCGAGAAGTTGTTTGATATTGTCCGGAGTACCCTGAATATTCGGGAACTGGCCATCGTGCACAGTACCACGCCGGATGAAGCCACTGCTCTCAAGAAACGCCTGGCGGCTATCATTGATGAAGATAGGATTCATATTGCCAAACTGGGGCCGGCACTGGGAGTCCACGGCGGACCGGGCACTCTTCTTCTGGCATTGAGGGGAAAGACGGTAGCCTGATGGGGGTGCTGAATGCACACAGATAAAGAAGAAAATCTCCGTACCGTCCGTATCAATCCCGGAGTTGAGATTTTCTTGCCCCGGTCTGTAATTGCGGTTAGGGAAGCAAGGCGTAGTCATGAACGTTTATCCACTGCGGAAGATACTGGAACTTGAGCAGCAAAAGGGTTATGCAGATAAAGCGGTGTTTGGCGGTCTGGACAGGTTCCTCCACAACTGGTCCGGACAGGTTTTGGAGTCAGTAGCTAATCCTCATCTTGTTAAACGTTTTCAACATCTGATTAACGCAAACTATGCCGCGATGACCAGGCAGCAGCGTAAAGAGTGGATGGACGGCGTGTTTCAGCTGCTGGCTGACTCAGAGGATGGGGGAGTGGGTGGGGCTGAGTTGCCCGCTGAGCGGGTGTCACCGGCGAAGGTAAAATCGTCTGCGAGAGCACGCCGGCCGTCAGTGCTAGGCGGGGGAGATAACCTCGGTTCGCCAGTTACGGTTATCAAAGGCATCAGCGCCAGTCTGGCGGCTAAATTCGGTAAGCTGGGCGTGAAAACAGTCCGCGACTTGCTCTATTTCTTCCCTCACCGTCACCTGGACTACAGCCAGTTAAAATATATCTCACAGCTCAGTGAAGGTGAGGAGCAGACCATAATTGCCAATGTCTGGCAGGCTAGTGTGGCCATGCTGGGTGGCCGGCGGGGTACCGAGGCTATTGTCGGTGATGAAACGGGCAATGTCCGGGTGGTCTGGTTCAATCAGCCCTATCTGGTCAAGAAACTGGCGACGAATACCAGGATAGTGCTCAGCGGCCGGGTCAGCCTGTTCAAGGGACGGCATGTGTTTCAGTCTCCGGAGTGGGAAATCGTTGAGAATAAGGATTTGATTCATACCGCGCGCCTGGTCCCGGTATATTCGCTTACTCAGGGCCTGCGTCCCCGACAGGTGAGAAAGCTGATGAAAGAGGTAATCGACCAGTGGGCAGGGCAGGTAGGCGACTTCCTGCCTGTGGATCTGAGGGAGCGTTGCCATCTCATTGATCTGTCTCAGGCAATTAACCAGGCACATTATCCTGAGGATGAGAATGCCAGGGATAAGGCACGTATCCGTCTGGCTTTTGATGAGCTCTTTCTCCTTCAATTGGGCGTGATGAGCCGCAAGCGCGACTGGCAGGGGAGCCAGCCGGGTATACCGCTTAAGGTGGAAGGCTCGTTACTGGAGAGTTTCCTCGGGACTTTACCTTTTGAGTTGACGGTAGCCCAGCGCAAGGTGCTCAAAGAGATACTGGGTGATTTACAGGCGGCTGAGCCAATGTGCCGCTTGTTGCAAGGGGAGGTGGGCAGCGGTAAAACGGTGGTGGCGGCGGCGGCAATGCTTATCACGGCAGCCAATGGTTATCAGGGAGCCTTGATGGCGCCTACCGAGATTCTGGCCGGGCAGCATTTTGCTACTATCTGTGAGCTTCTGTCAGGAACAGGGCAGTCAGAGGGTGATGATTACCTGCGCCGCTTCTCAGGTATATTACCACGGCCTCTCAACCTCGCCCTGTTGCTTGGCGATCTCAGTCAGGCTAAAAAACGGGAAATACAGAAGGCGATTGATGATGGTGATATTGATATTGTCATCGGCACACACGCCCTGGTGCAAAAGGGGGTGGAATTCGCGCGGCTGGGGCTGGCGGTGGTGGATGAGCAGCACCGTTTCGGGGTGGAGCAGCGCTCAGCGCTGCGGCAGAAGGGGTTCAGTCCGCACATGCTGGTAATGACGGCAACCCCCATACCGAGGACACTGGCGCTGACCCTTTACGGTGACCTTGATATATCGGTTATTGACCAGCTTCCGCCGGGCAGGCAGGTAGTGAAGACACGGTGGCTCAAACCGCAGCAACGGGAAAGTGCCTTCGCTTTCATCCGCCGTCAGGTCGGGGAAGGGAGACAGGCCTTTATTATCTGTCCGCTGATTGAAGAGTCGGAGGCAATCGCCGCACAGGCAGCGGTGGTTGAGTACGAGTATTTATCGCGGGAAGTCTTTCCTGATTTAAGGATGGGCTTGCTGCACGGACGCATGTCGGCTAAAGATAAAGACAGGGTAATGAAGGAATTCCATGATGGAAAACTGGATATACTGGTATCAACACCGGTGGTTGAAGTGGGCGTTGATGTACCTAATGCGACAGTGATGCTGATTGAGAGCGCGGAGCGCTTTGGACTCTCCCAGTTGCACCAGTTTCGCGGCAGGGTGGGGAGAGGGCAGGCACAAAGCTACTGTATGCTTCTGGCGGAGAACCCTTCCGGGGCAGGTGAGGAACGGCTTGACATAATAGAAAAGACATGGGATGGTTTTGCCCTGGCGGAGGAGGACCTGAAGTTGCGGGGGCCGGGTGAGTTCTTCGGTACCCGGCAGAGCGGATTGCCTGACCTCCGTATGGCTAAACTATCGGATGTAGACTTGCTGGAGTTTGCCCGTAAAGAGGCAATAAAGCTGTTTGAGGTAGACCCGAACCTGGAGAAAGCGGAAAATCGTCTTCTGGCGGGAGAACTGGCCCGGGTCTGGCCCAGTGAGGGAGAATGGAGCTAAAAGAGAGAGGCAGTAGCCTGTCATACTCTAAGGTTATCGTGAACCCGGTAGCTGGGGCGGGGAAGACCGGAAGGAAGTGGCCGCAGATTATGGGGCATTTGAAGCATATTGGGCTGCGCTTTGAGCACGATTTGACCGAGGCGCCCGGTCATGCTATTGAACTGGCCAGGTTGGCTGTTGAGAAGGGCTTTGAGCGGGTGGTGTCTGTGGGTGGGGATGGTACCATTAACGAGATAGTCAATGGCATACATGATACCGGCAGTATCAGTGAGGTGACGCTGGGCATTATTGAGATGGGTACCGGCGGTGATTACACCCGTACCATCGGCACTCCCCGCCGTTATCGGGACGCCTGTCAGTGCTTGATGGGGCAAAGAAAGATGAGGGTGGATGTTGGTGTGGTGGAGTATATGAATGAAAACTGTACGGTGAAGCGGTTGTTTGTGAACTTCGCCGGTTTTGGCTTTGATGCGGAGATAGTCCGCCGCACCAACATGCAGTTTAAGGCTCTGGGCAGCATGCCTTCATATCTAATGGGGTTGCTGACCACACTATTATGTT
>CAYOKF010000024.1:0-13522 GCA_964404475.1 uncultured Dehalococcoidaceae bacterium
CAGCAGTAGAGCCGCAATATCCGATAGGTAGCCGGCGGATGCTGGTTTTGGGAGTCCGCGCCAACAATGACATCACCCGGGCGAGCCCATGCCTCGGCCACTATCTGATGACAGACGCCACTGCCGACATCGGAAATGGTACCACCGGCCTGCCCGGCGAACTCCCGCAGCAGCGCATGGTCTTCAGACAGATTACTGTTGGGGCTGGGAACGGCATGGTCAATAAACAGTACCGCCCGCTTCGGGTCAGCCAGCTGCTTGAACCCGCTTGCCTGAAACTGCCTGACCGTCAACGGCCCGGTAGTATCCTGGACAAAAGACAGGTCCACCTGAGCGATGACGATGTCACCGGCGTGAGCCTCACCCCCCGACTTAACACTCAATATTTTTTCGGCTAATGTTTGACTCATAAGCCCAGCTCTTTAGAAATAAATTCCGGTTGGTTACGCTAAAACGGCACCTTACATGGGGATGTTGCCGTGCTTCTTGGCGGGACGGTTTTCCTTCTTGTTCCGCAAAGCCTCAAGGGCAGTAATTATTTTGGGGCGGGTGTCCCGGGGCAGAATGACCGCGTTGACATAGCCCATTCTGGCGGCGACATACGGGTTATAGAATAACTCACGGTATTCATCTATTTTCTCCTGCTCTTTGGCTTCCGGGTCTTCAGCAGACTGGATCTCACTGCGGTGGATGATGGCAGCGGCAGCCTCCGCGCCCATCACCGCAATTTCCGCCTGAGGCCAGGCCAGGCAGCAGTCCGCCCCCAGGCTCTGGCTGCACATGGCGATATATGCCCCGCCGTATGCCTTGCGCGTGGTGAGGGTTATTTTGGGAACAGTAGCCTCGGAATAGCACCAGAGGAGCTTGGCGCCATGACGGATGATGCCACCCCACTCCTGATTGCTGCCGGGGAGATAACCGGGAACATCAGCGATGGTGAGCAGGGGTATGTTAAAGGCATCGCAGAAGCGGATAAACCTGGTGGCTTTATCCGAGGCGTTAATATCCAGACAGCCAGCAAGGTAATTGGGCTGGTTGGCGATTATCCCCGCCACGTGCCCGTTGAGGCGGACAAAGCAGGTAATCATGTTCCGCGCATACTGCCGGGACGGCTCCAAGAACTCCCCGTCATCTGCTATGGAACGAATAACATCCTTCATATCGTAGGCCTGCTGGGCACTATCCGGTATAATACTGTCCAGCGCCGCATCAGTGCGGTCTGGAGAATCCGCCGGCGCAATATAAGGGGGCTGCTCTTCGTTGCTCTGCGGCAGGTAGCTGAGAAGTTTCTTTATCTCCTCAATAGTCTCTTCGTCATTTCCACAGGCGAACTGGGCGACCCCGCTCTTGGTACTGTGCGCCATAGCCCCACCCAGCTCTTCATCACCTATCTCCTCACCGGTGGCCGCCTTAACCACCGCGGGGCCGGTGATATACATGCGGCTGGTCTTCTTCACCATAAAAACAAAGTCGGTCATGGCCGGTGAGTAAACAGCGCCACCGGCGGCGGGCCCCATAATTGCCGATATTTGCGGAATAACACCGGAGGCGCAGGAGTTACGGAAGAATATCTGGCCATAGCCATCAAGAGCGTTAATCCCTTCCTGGATGCGGGCGCCGCCACTGTCAATGAAACCGATCACGGGCACCTTGATGCGCATCGCCAGGTCCATCACCCGGCATATCTTTTTGGAGTGCATCTCCCCCAGGGTGCCACCGCGGGCGGTGAAGTCCTGCGCATAGGCGCAAACGGTGCGGCCATTCACCTGACCGTAGCCGGTAATGACACCGTCAGCGGGGATATCAACGCTGTCCATGCCAAAGTTGGTGCAGTGGTGCTGGACGAAAAGGTCTGTTTCCTGGAAGGTTCCGGAGTCAAAGAGGCGGGCCAGTCTCTCCCGCGCCGTCAGCTTGCCGGCGTCATGCTGCTGCTTGACGCGCTGCTCTCCGCCCCCGGCCTTTACCTCCTCTTCCCGCCTGTTTAGCTTCTCCAGTTTATCTTCCAATCCGGGTAACCTTCACCGTTAAAATAGAACCAGATTAATCATATCATACTGCCCGGGCACGGGCAAACCTGCCTGAATGTTTCCTAAACGATGAGAAAATGCTAGAATAAGAGTGCTTTGCAATTAATACCATAAAAATTTCAGGCGGTGTCCTTTGTCAGACAACCAAACAGTATTAGCTCCTACTCGCTGTGGCAATACCGTGTTCCGCTGGGGTGAGCGCACCTATGTCATGGGAGTCTGTAACCTCAGCCCGGATTCTTTCTCCGGGGACGGGCTGGGTAGTGACCTCGAGGCGACGGTTGCCCAGGCGAAGCGATTTGTCGCCGAGGGTGCGGATATTATCGACGTCGGCGGTGAGTCTACCCGCCCCGGCACAGAGCCGAGCGACAGCATTGATGAAGAGCTGGCGCTGGTAATACCGGCGATTGAACGCTTAGCCCGCGAGCTAACGGTGCCGGTAAGCATTGATACCTACAAGTCAGCCGTGGCCAGCCGTGCCGTGAAGGCTGGCGCCACCATGATCAACGATATCTGGGGGCTGAAGAGAGACCCGGGAATCGCTCAGGTAGCCGCCGAAACCGGAGTACCCCTGGTTTTGATGGGCAACCAGCGGGATGCCCCCCCGCGCACCGGCATTATGGGCAGGGTCGTTTCCGAACTGGAGAGGAGTATCAAGCTGGCCAGAGAAGCCGGGGTAGGTGAGGAAAATATCATTATTGACCCCGGGATTGGCTTCGGTAAAAGCCCGGAGCAAAACCTGGAGATTGTTAACCGCCTGGCGGAGCTTAAGCCGCTGGGCAAGCCCATTTTACTGGGCACCTCACGCAAATCAATGATTGGCCTGGTGTTAGACCTGCCTCCGGACCAGCGTGTGGAAGGCACCGCCGCTACGGTAGCTATCGGCATCGCCAATGGTGCCGATATGGTACGAGTTCATGATGTCCGGGAAATGGCACGCGTCTGCCGCATGAGTGACGCTATTATACGAAGGGGGAAAGTCAGTGACTGAAGCAGTAGAAATATACCTTAGCCTGGGCTCAAATATGGGGGACCGCCAGCAAAACCTGGATAGAGCACTGAACCTGCTCTCACAGAGGTTACGAATGGGGAAAACTTCGCCAATCTACGATACCGAGCCAATCGGTAATACCGACCAGCCCCACTTTCTCAATCTAGCCTGTCAGGCCTTCACCCGCCTGACGCCCGAGGGCTTGCTGGCGCTGGTAAAAGGTATCGAAAGCAAGATGGGCAGAACGGGCAAGTCTAACGCACCACGCCCCATCGATATCGATATTCTCCTTTATGGCGCCGAGGTGCTGGAGACCGCCGAACTGGTGATTCCCCACCCCAGGATGACAGAGAGGGAATTCGTGCTGGTCCCCCTGGCGGAAATCGCCCCGGACATAATCCACCCGACCAGCGGCAAGACGGTCAGGGAACTACTTTCCGATATCGAGGAGGAGCAGGGCGTCTTACCGCTGGAAAACGCCTGAGGAAGAAGCATGTACGAAATATCGGTAGAAAAGCACTTTGACGCCGCCCATTTCTTGCGGGGTTATCAGGGCAGGTGCGAAGCTCTTCACGGCCACCGCTTCAAGGTAGTTGCCAGGGTAAGGGCGGGTAAACTCGATGACATCGGCCTCGCCTATGACTTTACCGAGCTGAAGCAACACCTGGACGGTGTCCTGTCCCGCTTTGACCATACCTGTCTTAACGATATACCGCCGTTTGATGAGATAAACCCGTCTTCGGAGAACATTGCCGCTACCATTTACGAGGAGCTCCAGCGCAAACTGGCCGGAGCGCCAGTTTCAATGGCAGCCATCGAGGTATGGGAATCTCCGGATGCCTGGATAACCTACCGGCCTGACTAGCGCCTCTCCGGCGGCAGCAGGTTGGGGATGGCATCCTTGACAGGATAGCTGACCCCGCAATTCGAGCAGAACAGGGATCCGCTGATTACCTCCCCCCCGCTCTCCTCCTCCACGGTAAGCCCCAGCTTGCCCTTGCATACCGGACACACCAGAATATCCATCAGCTCTTTTTTCATGCTTTGATTATAGCACAGGTCTTGGCTAAGTTTTTCCTGCTATCAGCTTGCATCGCCGGATATTTTGGGAGTAAAATGAAGCAGCTTGGTGCGGAAAGAAGACCTGAGGTGATTAATTACCCTGTCCTAGTGCTGAACCAGAGCTACGAGCCACTCGCTGTCTGCCGGGCCCGCCGGGCCGTGGTGCTGATCGTTGAGGGCAAGGCAGAAATGCTGGAGAACGGCGCTGGCTTTATTCACTCGGTCACGGAAACATTCCCGCTACCTTCCGTCATCCGCCTGGATTACCTGGTTAAGCATCCCCGCCGGCATAGAAGGATGACCCGCTTTGAGATTTTCAATCGTGACCACTATACCTGCCAGTACTGCGGCAAGCAAACCCGGCAGCTTACCCTGGACCATGTCATCCCCCGCTACCGCGGTGGACAGCACACCTGGGAAAATGTGGTCAGTGCCTGTGTTGCCTGTAACCGGCGTAAGGCAGGGAGAACTCCTCAAGAAGCCGGCATGAATTTACTGTGTCCGCCCGTGCCTCCCAGCGGCAATCCCCTCTTCAGCGTACCCTACCACTACCTGCAAACCCAGCACGAGTGGCACAAGTACCTGCCTCAGTAGCCGCCCGCCTTACCTGGCAGACTGCTGTTTTACAGAGACCTGATCGAGAGGAAATTCTACAGTCGCTCCGCTCTCCACCTCAACCATCACCGTTTCTTTCAGCGGATTGCTCCCGGTAACGGTGGCCATTCCGGCCGGTGTCGATACGTGCAGCCCCACTTTGGGCAGCTTGCTTTTCATGGCGCGGTACTGCTCGCTCTCATAGCCCAGACAGCACATCAAGCGACCGCAAATACCGGAAATCTTCATTGGATTGAGGGGTAGCTCCTGGTCCTTGGCCATACGGATAGAAACAGGTGAGAATTCACTCAAGAAACTCGCGCAGCACAAGGGACGGCCGCACCGGCCACAGCCACCTATCAGCTTGGCCTCATCCCGGGTACCTACCTGGCGCAGCTCCACCCGCACCTTAAGCTGGCTGTTCAACCGCCGCACCAGCTCACGGAAATCAACTCTTTCTTCGGCACTGAACAAAATGGTAGCACGGCTACCATCGAGGTTGTATTCGGCGGTCAGCAGCTTCATGGGCAATTGCAGCTCGCTAACCAGCCGGCCACACTCGACGAGGGCTTCTCCCGCTTTAACCTCAAGCTCCGCGGCACGCTCAATGTCTTCCGGTTCCGCCTTGCGCACCACCGGACTTAACGGCTCGTCTAGTTCGCTGGCTTCTACCTGTTCGGGCGTAATGACCACCTGCCCCAGCTCAACCCCCCGGCTGGTCTTGACAACAACGCTATCATTTACCTGCAGTTCAATTCCCTCCGGGGCAAAGTAATACACCTTTCCCGTTCTTTTGAACCGCACTCCAACAATATCAACCATATTTCACTAATGGGTCAGCGGGCTTCCCCGCCGTACCTCTCTCCTTTTCCGGCATATCAAGCATCAGCACTTCCAGCACCAGCCTTGGATTGGCGTTCTGGTGCAACCGCCCGCCTGCGGTACGAATGCCCTCAATAAAAGCCTTTATCTGTCCCAGATGATAGTCCCCGGCCATTGCCTCCAGGGTATCTAACCGGTCTACATTAATAATTATATCACTACAACCCGTCTTAACCAACATCAGGTCACGCCAGTAGTCCAGCCATAAATTCAGCTCCTGATAAACCGAGAGCCGGTCCTGACTGAACTGATTTGCCAGTTGAGCAGCATAGGCGAATCTATCCTCGTTACCGGAATTAATGATGCCTACCAGCATCTCCAGTGCTTCCCCGCGCTTTTGCAGCAGGGTATCATCAGAAGCAGCCGAGATAGCCCATCCGATACAGCCGTGGGCGAGCCTGGCCAGAAGCCTGGCCTTCTCCGGTTCTATGCCCCGGCGACTGACCAGAGCCGACTCTATCTCCGGCACCGGCAGCGGCACCAGCTCCAGGCGCTGGCAGCGGGAAACCACGGTGGGCAGCAAGAGACGCTCATTAGCAGTGAGCAATAAGAACACTACCTTGCCCACCGGTTCCTCCAGTGTCTTCAGCAGGCGGTTAGCCGCCTCGGTAGATAACAGCTCCGCTCCGTCAATAATGAACACCTTATAGTAACCCTCAAAAGGGGGCAGGCTGGCTGAGTGCTGCATCTGCTCAATCTGGTCAGTGCTAATCAGTTTGGCTTCCCCGGAGTCTTCCCTCTCCAGCAAGCCAATGACCTGCACATCGGCATGGTTAAGGGCCGCTATCTTCCGGCAGGAAGGGCACTCACCACAGGGGCGCCCGGCAGCCGGGCAGTTCAACGCCCGGGCTAAATCAAGCGCCAGTGTCATTTTACCCACATGGGGCGGGCCAACGAGGAGATAAGCGTGAGCCAGAGAGCCTGTTTCCAGGCTTCGCTGGAGCAAGGAAATAATCCTGTCCTGTCCGATTACCTGCCACATCGGGAATCTCCGTACTTTACTGCGTAGGCTAAAGGTCACACCGGGTCAGGTCATCAAGGGCCTCGCGGCGGCGAATCAGCCGCGCCTTGCCGTCCCTGACCATAACCACGGCGGGTTTGAAAGAAGCGTTATAATTACTGGCCATCGGCAGGCAGTAAGCCCCGCAGCCGGCAACGGCGATAATATCACCGGCGAAAACCGGGGGCAAACTTATATCTCTAACCAGGACATCCCCGGATTCACAATACTTGCCGGCAATGGTAACCTGAGCTGTTTCCATTTCCCGCATCCGGTTGGCCACCACTGCCTCCTGCCGGGCTCCATAGAGCGCCGGGCGGATGTTATCCCCCATCCCCCCATCGACACACACATAGCAGCGGACATCCGGGATATCCTTGACCGCTCCTACCTGATACAGCGCCACGGCGGACTGCCCCACCATAGACCTCCCCGGCTCGATAATAAGCTTCGGCAGCGCCAGCCCCAGCTTACGGCACTCACCGGTAACCAGGGTGGCTATCACCTCAGCATAGTCCGAAACAGGAGGGGCGGGCTGTTCCATTTTGTACTGAAGGGCAAAGCCGCCGCCAATATTCAGTTCTTGGAGTTCAAAACCGTGCTTCTGCTTCATCCGGGCAGCAAAGCCGAGCACAACCCCGATAGCCTGCTGATACGGCTCGAGCTCAAAGATGGAGGAACCCAGGTGAAAGTGCAGCCCGACCAGGTTAAGGCCGGGCGCAGCCATCGCCCTGACGACAGCATCATCCCAGGTCGACAACGTAAAGCCAAACTTACTATCAACAGTGCCGGTAGTAATATACTGATGGGTATGAGGGTCAACCCCGGGAGTAAGCCGCAGCAAGATATCAGCGACACAGCCATGCTCTCCGGCTATTCCGTCCAGTATCTCCAGTTCCTGAAAGTTATCCACCACGACGCGCCCCACCTGCCAGTCCAGAGCCTGCCGCAGTTCCTCCGCTGCTTTGTTGTTGCCGTGGAAATAGACCCGGTGCATAGGAAAACCGGCGGCGCGGGCGACGCCCATCTCCCCGCCGGAAACCACGTCCAGCCCCAGCCCTTCTTCCTTCAGGAGCAACAGCAGTGCCTTATTGACGAAGGCTTTACAGGCGTAAAGGACGGTGGTATCGGGATAGCGCTGCCCGAACTCCCCCTTGAACTCGGCACACTTACTACGCAGACTAGCCTCATCAAAGACATATAGTGGTGTGCCAAACTCCTTCGCCAGCGCCAAACAATCGCAGCCGCCGATAGCCAGGTGGCCGCTTTCGCTCACCGCAGCGGTTCCCGGAAACAGAGAAATCTTGGACATGCCGTTAGCCATAGCTTCTTTACCTCAACACCTAATGTTAGCAGCGCCCGAGGACGGAAGTCAATTAAGGGGAAGAAAACGGATGAAAGATTACTGACCCTGGGACACTCACCACGGGCAGGGTAAAAACTACCCCACCTGATGGACGCTGCCGCAGTGGGGGCATCTCACTCTCGCGCCCTGAAACTTCGGGGGCACCCGTAACCTGGTGCCACAGTCGCAATCGATAGTCTGATATTTATTCATTCTCCAGATCAGGTCAGAGGTCTCCCTTGCGCGCGTCAGCTTCTCTTCCTTCTCTACCGGCGCCGTTTCCGCCGATGCCCCCCGGATGCCAACTGCGGCACCTCCGGCCAGGCTGGCGGTATCATGAACAACGCCTTTCCTTCCTCCATGAGCGGTGCGGTAAGCCTGTTCATAGTCCGCCAGTGAAGCCCCGGCCATAGCGCGCAAGATACGGACCCTCTCCGAGATGGGAGGATGAGTGCTGGTGAGGTTACTGGCGGCCCTGCCTTTCTTGCGGAAGGGGTTCACGGTATACATTGGCGCCATCGCCTGGTTAGCGGTCTTCAGTTGGGCGGTGGAGCCGGATATCTTCTCCAGCGCCGAGGCCAGTCCCTCCGGGTACCGGGTGTAGAGGGCGGCAGAAGCGTCCGCCAGGTATTCCCGCCGCCGGGAGATGGCAAAATAAATAAACTGGGCGGCAATCGGCGCCAGTATCATCAGGAAAATGCCTACCGCCAGGATAATCAACTGCGCCTGGCCGCCGCCGGAAGAGCTTCTCCTGCCGCCAGCCATGCTGCTGAAGAACAGGATCCGCGTGGAATACCAGGCCAGAATGACAATCGTGCCCAGTAAAACCCCGCACATCGCCATCAGCAGAACATCACGGTTCTTAACGTGGGCTATCTCATGACCGATAACGCCCTGCAATTCATCACGATTAAGCCTTTGCAGTAGCCCGGATGTAACCGCCACCGCCGCTTTATTGGGGTCCCGGCCGGTGGCGAAGGCGTTCAGGGCGGGATCATCGATGATATAGATATCGGGCATCCGCTCCAGCCCCGAAGCAATCTTCATCTCCTCAACGATATTGTACAGCCGGGGGTGGTCATCACGGCTTATCTTTCGCGCCCGGGAAAGCGCCAGAAAGATATTATCTCCCTGAAAATAAGCCACCAGGCTCATGACTATCCAGACGGCCAGGGCAAGAATAAGCCCGCCCACGCCGCTCTCCATGAAATACAGCCCCAGAAAGTAGCCCAGCAGCAGCAGAAGTGCGCCCATGGCTGCCGTCAGGAATACCGACCGAATCCTGTTATCCCTAATCTGTTCCCACATTGTTTATTTCGTTTTAGCTAAAACTGACCTTTGGTGCCTCCCTCTCCTCGGAGACAGTGACTTCAAAGAACTCGCCGAGCTTGAAGCCGGTCATCCCGGCAATAATGTTGGAGGGGAACATCTGCACCTTATTGTTCAGTCTCAAGACGGAATCATTGTAATACTGGCGAGAAAAGCCTATCTTGTTCTCCGTGGAGGTTAATTCCTCCTGAAGTGCCAGGAAGTTCTGGTTTGCTTTCAGGTCAGGGTAATTCTCCACCACGGCCAGCAGCCGGCCTAAGGCACCGCTGAGTTCAGTTTCCGCCTTGGAACGGGCCCCGACGCCACCGCCGGACATGCCCTGCGCCAGGTTACGGGCATTGGTCACTGCTTCCAGCGTCTCGCGCTCGTGCTTCATATAACCCCGCACCGTCTCGATCAGGTTGGGGATAAGGTCATACCGCCGTTTAAGCTGCACGTCAATCTGCGCCCAGGCGTTCTTCACCTGGTTGCGCAGTCTCACCAGGCTGTTATAGTTGGCGATAAGAAAGATGAGCAGGATAACCACAATTCCGATGATAACATAGACTGCAATCATGGAGACCTCCTTATGACTTTACCGGGATTATATTCTGCCTCACTCAGTACCGGCGCTGCCGCCGACCTGAAATGTCTCACCCAGAAAGGTTAAAATTCCCTCCGGTGAACCAGCATCCCCGGGCGTCTTTCCCGCACACTGCGGTAGTAACTGAATGACTTCACCGCCGTCAAACCACAGCCCGTCTCCCGCCGGGCAAACATCAATCAGCACCTCCGGGTCTTCGCCCACGGTCACTTTTTTCATTTTCCGCCCGCAGATGGGGCACTTACGCCTCTTTTCCGCAGTTTCAGATTCGGGCGAGGATAAGAGGCCGGCCAGCGGCAGGCTGTGCTCCAGAGCCATTCGCTCCAGCATCAGCTCCAGCTCCCCGGCATCAAACCAGGCACCGGAGCACCCGGGGCAATAGTCCAGCTCAATCCGCTCGTGCTCGACTACTATCATGAGACTATGGCAGGCCGGGCAAATCATTTGATTTAACCTCGAAAATCACTCTACTAGAACAGTGTAGGGTGAGGCGGTAGCCATGTCAAGTTCCCGCATTAAACTCCCCCTGATTGACGGGGTCGGGGAATACCGCTAGAATGTCAACTAGATACTAACTTGTGAGGTCAGACTTTGTACCAGAAGACGACGCTTGACAGCGGCCTGCGCCTGGTCACCGCCAATATGCCTCATGTACCCTCAATATCCATCGGCTTCTTCCTCGGCGCCGGCTCCAGATACGAGAATGACGACCAGGCGGGCAGCTCCCACTTTATTGAGCACCTGTGCTTCAAGGGCACGGCGAAACGCCCCACCGCCAAGGAGATTTCAATGGCGATAGAAGGGGTGGGGGGGGTTATTAACGGCGCCACTGATAAAGAAATCGTTGTTTACTGGTGCAAGGTAGCCCGGCCCCATTTCCCCATCGCCATCGACGTACTCACTGACATGCTGCTCAACTCCAGTTTCGACCCGGCGGAGATAAAGAAAGAGCGGCAGGTAATCATCGAGGAAATAAACATGGGCCGTGATTCCCCACATCAGCGCGTGCTGGAAATTATTGATGAGCTGATGTGGCCCGATCACCCCCTGGGCCGCGATATCGCCGGCAGCAAGGAGTCCGTAGCTACCATCAAGCGGGGCATGCTGCTTGACTATATGGCAGGTCAGTACCAGCCGGCCAATGCCGTAGTCTCCATCGCCGGTGATATCAAGCATGAGGAGATGGTGGCGGCAGTCAATCAGGCTACGGCTAACTGGAAGCAGCACCGGCCCCGCCGCGAATATGCGCCCTACCATGACAAGGCGGGTAAAAGAGTAATAATTGAGACCCGTGATACCGAGCAGGTGCAGATATGCCTGGGTCTGCCGGGTTTGTCCCTTCTCCACCCCCGCCGTTTCACCCTTGACCTGCTTAATGTCATCCTCGGCGAAGGAATGAGCAGCCGTTTGTTCAGTGAAATTCGTGACCGGCTGGGGCTGGTTTACAGCATCCACAGCTCGGTTGACCACTTTCTTGACACCGGCGCCCTCATTATCTCGGCCGGTGTCGACAGCAAAAACCTTAGGGTGGCTATCAAGGCAATCCTGGAGGAACTCGCCAAGCTTAAGGATACACTGCCTGAAGCGGAACTGGCCAGGGCCAAGGAATCATCCAGAGGGCGCCTGATGTTACGCATGGAGGACAGCCGCAACGTATCCGGCTGGATGGGAGGGCAGGAAATACTCACCGGGCGTATTCTCAGCCCGGACCAGGTAATGGACACCATAATGTCTATTACTGCCGGGGAGATACAGCAGCTAGCCAGTGACCTGCTCTCAGGCGAGAAAATCCGGCTGGCGGTAGTTGGCCCGGTTGCGCAAGACGCGTCCCTGGAAGACATACTGAAGCTATAGCCAAAAAATAGCCGCAGCCCGATGGGCCACGGCTATTTCCAGCATTTGCTAAGGGGCTTACATCATCCCTTCCATGCCACCGCCCATACCGCCCGGCATCGCCGGCGCCTTTTCCTTCTCCGGAATGTCAGACACCAGTGATTCCGTTATCAGAACCATATTGGCAATACTGGTCGCGTTCTCCAGTCCGGTCCTGACCACCTTGGTGGGGTCAATGATTCCCTTTTTCACCATATCGCCAAATTCGTCAGCTTCGGCATCATAGCCGACCCCAGGCTCACTCCTCTTTACCGCGTCAACGATTACCGAGCCATCCCTGCCGGCGTTAGCCGCAATCCAGCGCAGCGGCTCTTCCAGTGCCCTGCGGACAACTTCAACACCGGTAGCCTCATCCCCGGTAAGCTTCAGTTTATCCATGGCCGGTATTGCATTGAGCAAGCCCAGGCTACCGCCAGGCAGAATTCCTTCTTCGACGGCGGCCCGTGTTGCCGATAAAGCGTCCTCAACGCGGTGCTTTCTCTCCTTGAGCTCAACCTCGGTAGCCGCGCCAACCTTGATTACCGCCACCCCGCCGACCAGCTTGGCCTGCCTCTCCTGAAGCTTCTCGCGGTCAAAGTCAGAGGTGGTCTCCTCAATCTGAGCCTTTATCTGCATGATCCTGGCCTTAATCGCCTCATCCGAGCCTTTGCCCTCGATGATGGTGGTCTTGTCCTTATCCGAGGTGACGCGGCGGGCACGGCCCAGGTCTTCCACGGTAACCGAGTCCAGCTTCCGGCCCTTCTCCTCAGTGACAACCTGGCCACCGGTGAGAATGGCAATGTCCTCCAGCATGGCCTTGCGGCGGTCACCAAATCCCGGAGCCTTGACCGCCAGGACATTAAGCGTGCCCCGCAGCTTGTTGACCACCAGTGTCGCCAGGGCTTCACCATCAACATCTTCGGCCATAATGAGCAGATTCTTGGAAACCTGTAGAATCTTCTCCAGGGCCGGCAGTAGGTCTGAGATAGCCGAGATTTTCTTATCGGTCAGCAGAATGTAGGGGTCTTCGAGATCTGTTTCCATGCGCTCGGCATTGGTGATGAAATAGGGGCTGATATAACCGCGGTCAAACTGCATACCCTCGACATACTCTATCTCATAGGCGGTACCCTTGGACTCCTCAACAGTGATAACGCCGTCCTTGCCTACTTTCTCCATTACCTCGGCAATCAAATTGCCGATTTCTTTATCTTTAGCAGTAATAGTACCGACCTGGGCAATCTGCTCCTTATCCTTGACCTCGGTAGAAGCCTTTTTCAGAGCTTCGACAATGGCGGCGGTTGCCTTCTGGATGCCTCTTTTCAGCGCCATGGCGTCCGCCCCGGCGGCGATGTTCTTAAAACCACCGTTAACAATGGCATGAGCCAGGATTGTTGACGTCGTCGTGCCATCGCCACAGGCGTCGTTAGTCTTGCTGGCGGCTTCCTTCACCAGCTGGACGCCCATGTTCTCAAAGGGGTCAGGAAGCTCAATATCCTTGGCGATGGTAACCCCATCATCGATAACTGACGGTGCGCCCCACTTTTTGTCCAGCGCTACGCAGTGTCCCTTGGGGCCCAGGGTCACTTTAACGGCATCGGCCAGGGCGTCTATGCCTCTTTTCAAGGCATGTCTGACATCCTCACCATAAATTATCTGCTTTGCCATATCTTCCTCCTTAGATTTTTACGGAATCTGCTAATTACTGGTCTTCTGGTTAAGACTTCTTCGCTAAAATATCACTTTCCCGCAGAATGATCAGGTCTTCATCATCAACCTTGATCTCCATGCCACCGTACTTGGCATACACCACGACGTCTCCCGGCTTGACATCCAT
>CAYOKF010000025.1:0-13418 GCA_964404475.1 uncultured Dehalococcoidaceae bacterium
CAAGGTATCTCATGGGCGTTGGCTCTCCTGAGGATATTGTTGATGGAGTAGCCAGGGGCATTGATATTTTTGATAGCGCCCTGCCCACCCGGGTTGCCCGTAACGGGGCTTTTTTTACTTGGCAGGGCCGTTGCAATATTCAGAATGCAATTTTCCGGCAGATGGACCGGCCGCTGGTCGACGACTGTGATTGCTATACCTGCCGCACCTTTTCTGCGGCATACCTGCATCATCTGTTTAAGTGCCGGGAGTTGCTGGCATACCGGCTGGCGACCATCCATAACCTGAGCTTTATCAGCAATCTGATGCGCAAAATAAGGGGCTCTATTATGGATGGTACATTTAACAGTTTCCGTGATGATTTTCTGGCGAACTACAAGACCACTGATGAGGCAAAACGCATAAGTCAGAAGCAGAAGTGGCTGAACTCAAGACAAATGGCGGAATAACACCTGTCTATTTAAGAGATAGCCAGCATCCGTTCTACAGCCTTTTTCGCCTTGAGGCGGATTTCCTCAGGGACGGATACTTCAGGTGACATTTCCTCCAGTGACCGTAAGACCTTCTCCTGGGTGATCAGTTTCATATCCGGGCAGATTGCCCGCAGGGATACCGGGATGAATTCCTTGCCGGGGTTTTCTTTTTTGAGTCGGGAGATTAATCCAATCTCGGTGCCAACTATCATCTGGGTGACGTCATCACGGCGGGCGTAACGGCACATGCCGCTGGTGCTCAGGGCTTCATTGGCCAGGGCGATAACTTCCGGGCGGCATTCCGGATGTACCACGATTTTAGCCCGGGGGTATTCCTGCTTGCGTCTGGTGATGTCTTCGGGGCTTATGCTGGCATGGGTGGGGCAGTACCCCGGCCACAGTGTCATTTTTCTGCCTGTTTTGCTGGCGACGTATTGCCCCAGATATTGGTCAGGGATAAAGAGTATTTCGCTGTCATGCAGGCTCTGCACAACCCTGACGGCGTTGGCCGAGGTACAGCAGATGTCTGATTCTGCTTTGACTGCGGCGGTGGTGTTGACATAACATACCACAGAAATTCCGGGCATTTCTTTTTTCTTTTCTTTGAGTTGTGCGGCGGTAATCATGTCCGCCATGGGACAGCCCGCCTGTTTATCCGGAAGCAGTACCGTTTTGTCCGGACAGAGAATCGCGGCAGTCTCGGCCATGAAGTGAACCCCGCAGAAAACGACCACATCGGCACTAGTGCGGGCTGCCTTTTGGCTCAGTTCCAGTGAGTCGCCAATAAAGTCGGCGATATCCTGTATTTCATCTCGCTGGTAGTTATGCGCCAGGATAATGGCGTTTCTTTCCCGTTTCATATTAAGGATTTTTTCTTTTAGAGGTGTGACTGGCTCGGACATCTTATCGCCTTTCCCCGTTATTATTTATCCAGTTGTAGTTAATCCTATCTATTGTACCACCGCCGATAACGGTATCACCATGGTAAAAGACTACAGCTTGCCCCGGTGTGATTGCCATCTGCGGCTCGGCAAACTTTACATAAACCTCATTTCCCGTCAGGGGAATAATCTCGGCCTCAGTCTCCCGGTGCTGGTATCTTATTTTGGCTTTGGCGGTGATGGGTCCCTCCAGGTTAGCTATGGATATCCAGTTCAATACGGAGGCGGTGAGTTCAAGGCTAAAGGTTTCTGCCTTGCTGCCAACGACAATAGCGTTTTGTTCGGGATTAATGCTGATGACGTAGCGCGGTTCCCCGGCGGCTATCCCCAGCCCCTTACGCTGACCGATGGTGTAGAATTGTATTCCCTCGTGTTCGCCAAGAACGTTACCGTCTTTGTCCAGTATGGGTCCCGGCACGACTGTCTGCGAAGCGTGATTCTTCAAGAACTCCGGATAATCGTCGTTGGGAATAAAGCAAATTTCCTGGCTATCAGCCTTGGCTGCCGAGGAGAGCCCCAGTTCACCGGCGATCTTTCTAATACGGTCTTTTTTAAAACTGCCCACGGGCAGCAGCGTGTGGTTTAGCTGCTCCTGCGTAAGGGTATAGAGAAAGTAAGACTGGTCTTTCCGCCGGTCAACTCCTTTCTTTAAGAGGTGCCTTCCGCTGATGTTATCCCTTTCTATTCTGGCATGGTGCCCGGTGGCGATGAAGTCTGCGCCAAGCTGCTCTGCTTTGTCCAGCAGCGCACCAAACTTGATATACCGGTTGCAGCGGATGCACGGGTTTGGCGTTCTGCCCTGAAGATATTCCTGACAGAACGGAGCAATCACTTCTCTGGCGAAAATATCACCGAGGTTGATTATGTGGTGAGGAATATCCAGCTTTCCGGCTGCTATTCTGGCGTCCTCTAATTTATCAGGGGGCAGGGTAATCTGCATGGTAGCCCCGATTACATCATGACCGGCTTCTTTCAGCAGAGCGGCGGCAACCGATGAGTCCACGCCTCCGCTCATGGCAACCACTACTTTCAAAATACCCCCTTATATTAACGAAAAGATATAGCCCAGAGATAGAGAAACAACGCTGATAATCGAGAGATAAACCAGCAGTGTCCTGTTACCGAATTCCTTCCTCAGTACCAGGATGGTCCCCCAGCTGGTTACCGGCCCTACCATCAGCATCACCATGCTGGCGCCGGCGTTCATTCCCTGCGAGAGCAGGGCGTGGACGAGGGGGACACTGGCGGTGGAGCAAATATACATCATCATGCCGAAGATAAGGCTGAAGAGATACCCGAAACCGCCGCTAAAGTAATCACCGACGAATTTACCCACGGGGGTAATTGCTGCCACCAGTGCCGCCAGTACCAGGCCTAGCAACAGCTCCGGGCCGATTTCTTTAACCATATCCACAAAGGCATATTTGAAAACATGCTTCATCCGGTGAGCAATCTTCTGGTGATAAACACCGGTAAACTCCTCCGGGTTCTCTTCAAATGCCTGCTGGCAGTGGTTGCAGCAAAAGTAATAAACGTCTCCTTGGTACTCTATTTTTGGTGCCGTGTCGGTCTCCACCTGCATCCCGCAAACAGGGTCGGTAGCCGTTTTGCTCTGAGTGGCGAAGGGCTTTGGCTTGACCCTGAACCGGTTGCCGATAATGCCGGCAATTAAGCCCATCACGATAACGGCGAAAAAGATATATACGGTGAATTTTATACCGAGCAGAGCGTAGCTGACCAGAAGCGCGGAGATAGAGGTGGCCGGTGTGGCTATCAAAAAAGATAATACCGGACCCAACCTGGCTCCTTTCTGGTGGAGGCTAACTGCCACCGGCAGGGAACCGATACAACAGATGGGGAGAACGGTTCCGGCCAGAGTGGAGTAGAGAAGCGGCCTTATCCCTTTCCCGCCGAGATGTCTTTCCACCCAACCGGAAGGGACGAACTCATTGATGAGACCGCTCAGGAAAAAACCCAGGGCCAGGAAGGGCAGTATTTCTATCAGGTAATCCTTCAATACGACGAAGAATTGTAATATCATGGAGAACTCCTCCGTGCCGGGAGGCGGTTCAGGTTATAATTGAGCGGTAGCGACGCGCAATCTCTATGGCGATACCAGCCACCTCTGTGGCATTAGTACCCAGGGCTAAGAAGAGCGGCTCTTTGCCCCAGCCGGCGCCCTCATAAAACAATGTGGGAACGCCGCCGGAGGCGGTGACCAGTTGTTTTACCTTCCACGGCATGGAGCTGCCGTCCTCTTCGGCTGCTTCAGCCGGTTCGCTGGTGCGGTCAAGATAGCCGAAGCGTAATCCCCTGTCGTTGCAGTATTGCCGGGCTAGTTCGGTAATAGCTGGGTCGTATTTGAAGTTAATGGCGGCGTTAATGGTGGGGTCATATTTACGCATTTCAAGGATGCGCCGGGCTAAGTGGTCTGACGCTCCCCAGGCGGGCATACCTGAAGCGTATGGCAATCCCTGGACGGCGGTTATTCTGCCGTCTATGGCGGCTACTTCTTGAGGCGTACTGGCCCCGGGCAGGGCATAGACCAGGTTGACCCTGACCTCAGGAATCAGCAGGGTAAACTCCGGGCAGCTCTGTAACATATTTACCGCGGTAACCAGATTGCCCAGTATTGCTTCAGCGTCACCCGTCTGTTTCATTTTTAACCTTCTGTTTGCCTTAGCATATCAATCGCCAGGTCGGCGACTTTCTTGCCGGAGAGCAGCATGCCACCGAAGATGGCTCCCATTCGCGGGTAGCCAAGAGCAGCGTTGACCGCCATGCCGGTCACCATGAGACCGGGGTAAATTTCTCCGGTATTGGCGACCAGTTCTCGCTCTCCTACCTCAGCCCACATTGATTTTTCCCCGACTACTCCGCCCGTCCTGGTATTTAGCTTCTCACCAATCTTGCGCGCCACTATACAGCATACATTAGCTTCGTGTCCGGTGGCGTCTATTACCAGCTTTGCCTTTATGGTTAGCGGGTCAATATGCAGGTTGGACATAGGTACGGCACTCCAGTTTAGCACCAGTCCGCTTACCCGGTCATTATCTCTAATCAGTACATCCTCAACCGTAAGCAGGTTTAAGATACGGGTTCCCGTCTGGATACAATTCAAGCTAAGCGCCGCGGCTGTCTCCACGGCATCGGCTACATAGTAGCCCTCCTGATATTTAGCGAGTTTTACCCCGAATTCATCCATAATCCACCTGGCTTCTGACTCGACGACAATTTTACTGAACATCATGCCACCACCCCATATACCGCCGCCAGTGCTCATTCTTCTTTCGTAAAGGGCGCTCTTCACGCCGTTCTTGGCCAGGTAATATCCTGCTGTCAGACCGGATGGTCCCGCACCCACGATAGCTACGTCCACATCCATGAAGTCGATAAGGTCTCTGGTGTAACTTTCAGTTATTGCTTTGGAGATGACTACTTCATCCACTAAAGATGCCTCCTAAGAATGATTTTTAATTACCGGGAAGTCCAATGAGCGGAGAGTAACTACCGGGGAAAGGCAACATACAAAAACCAGAAGCCTGGGAAATGAGGGCTTCTGGTCTTCGGTAATTGCTTTCCTACGCTCGTATTACCGAGTTCAGGTTCCAAGGGTTACCCCCGCAGGGATTCTCAGCCCTAGAGCTCCCCCAGCCGCAAATATTTAATTACTTGAAGTATACGATAATGGCCGGTAAATTACAATAAAGCTTAATAACTGGTGCTGCGTTAAGCTGTTGCCGCAGGCGATACCCTGCTCGATATCCTCCTCGCTCCCTTCCACGTCGATTATTGCCCATCCTCTTTCCTCAGCGATATCAGCGAGATGAATATTGGTGCTGATATTGAACTGCTGCCCCAGGGTATAGATAATGGGCTCCTTGATTAAATCTGGTGGAAAGGTGAACAGCAGGCGTTTTTTAACCATTTTACCTCCTGTTATTCAGGCAGAAATTTTAGTGTTAATCTGCTGCATTGGTTTCTTTTTGATTGGTTATTCCTGTTCTGCTTTTCTGCTTTCTTCTGTTCTCATTGTTCCGGGATTTCCCCGGGGAAGTGTAAGACCGTCTGAACTCTCCAGTTTCTTCAGGCGCGCCTCCAGCTTTTTTTGTCCCCTCAGGACTTGCCTGATGGCTTCAGCTATGGGATCAGGCAGCTTTCCGTGTTCCAGGTCCAGGGTGGGGGGAGCTTTTGCGGAGACTACTCTTCCCGGGATACCCACCACGGTGGCTCCCGGGGGGATGGAATTTATCACTACCGACCCGGAGCCGATTCTGGCGCTATCCCCGATGCTGATGGGGCCCAGCGCCACCGCCCCGGTGCCCATCTCGACATTGTTACCCAGGGTGGGGTGACGTTTTTTCTTCTCCAGGGTTGTACCGCCCAGTACCACTCCCTGGTAGAGTAAAACATTATCTCCGATCTCGGTCGTTTCGCCGATAACTACTCCGGCTCCGTGGTCAATGAAGAAACGACGGCCAATTTTGGCTCCAGGGTGAATTTCAATTCCGGTAAAAAAGCGGTTAATATGCGCGATGATACGAGCCAGTAAATAGAATTTGTGCCGCCAGAGAAAGTGAGCCACTCGGTGGCTCCACAGAGCATGCAGCCCGGGGTAGCACAGGAGAACCTCCAGCAAGCTTCTTGCTGCCGGATCCTTGTTAAAAACGTTTTGAATGTCCTCTCTTAATGCCTTGAACATAAAATATTCTTTAATATATTTTAATTGATGGTAAAACAGAAATACTCAGGCATATTCCGGATAAATATTTTTTATTGTAAGGTGTTACCTTTGAGTTACAGAGTTATTTGATATGTTCTATAGTATAATACACTTGGCTGGTTAAGTCATCCCCGGCAGTATAATATGATACTGATAGAAATGGATAACTTTGAAATTAAGCAAGGACGTTGTGTAAAATGATGGCTATGGAAAAGGAATTGCGCCGTTTGCCCGGCGTCGATAAGGTTCTTTCTGACCCGTGTCTCAAGAGCCTCGAAGACAATTATCCTCATAGTTTGCTGGTGAATCTGGTGCGGCAGCAGCTTGAGCATGAGCGCCTGGCTATTGCTGCCGGTAGCCCGTGCCCTTCCCTGGATGAGATAGTAGCCGCCGTTACCGCCCAGGTGCAGTTACTGGAAAAGCCCAGCCTGCACCCTGTGGTCAATGCTTCCGGTGTAATCCTGCATACCAACCTGGGGCGGGCGCCGCTTAGTGCGGAGGCATTGGCAGCTATGCAGGCAGCCAGTGCGGGTTACTGCAATCTGGAGATTGACCTTGAAAGTGGCAGCCGGGGTTCCCGGCAGGTTCATATCGAAGAGCTATTATGCCAGCTGACAGGGGCTGAGGCGGCACTGGTGGTGAACAACAATGCTTCCGGGGTGCTTCTGGCGCTAACTGCCCTGGCGAGGCGGAAGGAAATAATTGTCTCACGGGGGCAGGCAGTGGAGATTGGCGGTGGCTTCCGTATCCCTGACGTGATGCGCCAGAGCGGGGCAAAGCTGATTGAAGTGGGGACTACCAACTGTACCTATGCCAGTGACTATGAGCAGGCAATCAGTCCGCGGACGGTGGCGCTGTTGCGGGTGCATTCCAGTAATTTCAGGCTGGTAGGGTTTACCAGTGAGGTTACTCTGGAAGACATGGTGGCTATCGGCAATCAGAACGGGCTTACGGTCTTCGATGACCTGGGGAGTGGTTGCTTTTTGGATACGACCAGATACGGAATGGCTCCGGAACCATTGGTACAGCAGAGTGTGGCGCTTGGTGCCAGCCTTGCTCTTTTCTCCGGGGACAAGCTGGTGGGGGGGCCACAGGCCGGGATAATTATCGGGAAGAAGCAGTATGTTGATAAGCTGAAAAAACACCCGCTGGCGCGGGCAGTGCGTATTGATAAGATAAGACTGGCGGCTCTGGCAGTGACTCTGATTCACTACCTGAAGGGTGAAGCTGAGATTAAGGTTCCCGTTTGGCGGATGATTTCCGCACCTCTGGAGAGCATTGAGCAGCGGGCAAAAAAATGGGCTGGGGCACTGGGTGGTGTGGCTAAAGTGACGCCGGGCGAGACTATGATAGGTGGTGGCAGCCTGCCGGGAGGTACTCTGCCGACAAGACTGGTAGCCATCAGTGGTAGAAGCAAGAAGAGAGGCAGTAAGATGGTCCAGGTGTTAAGCCGGGAGCTAAGGTCTCAGGAAATACCGGTTATCGCCAGAATCAGTGACGATGTACTGCTTTTTGACCCGCGTTCCGTGCTTCCCGAAGAAGATGAGGTTGTCATCGAAGCTCTGCGCCGGTTAATCTCCGATCTGGGAGATTGAGATATTTAGACAATCAGGGCGGATGAAATGTTTGTATTAGGCACGGCCGGACATATTGACCACGGCAAGTCGGTCTTGGTTCAGGCGCTTACCGGGATAGACCCGGACCGCTTGCGCGAGGAAAAAGAGCGTGGCATGACCATTGACCTTGGCTTTGCCTGGATGAAGCTGCCTGGTGGGGCTGAGGTAGGCATAGTTGATGTACCCGGACATGAGCGCTTTGTGAAAAATATGCTGGCGGGGGTTGGCGGCATTGATCTGGCCCTGCTGGTTGTTGCCGCCAATGAAGGGGTGATGCCTCAGACCAGGGAGCACCTGGCGATACTGGACTTGCTCGGAGTGCCGAGAGGGATAATAGTTCTGACCAAGAAGGACCTGGTGGACGATGATTTGCTGAGCCTGGTGACGATGGAAATAGAGGAGTTGGCCGGTAACAGCGTCATGTCGCGGGCTCCGGTCGTGGCTGTCTCAGCACTGACCGGTGAGGGTATGCCGGAACTGGTCACGGCTATTGACAAACTTCTGGAAATGGCAGGGTCACGTCAGGATACAGGCCACCCCCGTCTCTCCATAGACAGGGTTTTTACCATCGCGGGTGCCGGCACCGTGGTTACCGGAACTTTGATTGATGGCTCGCTCTCAACAGGCCAGGAGGTGGTGATTGTTCCGCCGGGATTAAAGTCTCGACTGCGGGGTTTGCAGACACATAAGAACAAAGTGGTGACCGCCGGCCCCGGAAGCAGGGTTGCCGCCAATCTTGTCGGGGTAAATACCTCGCAGTTACAGCGAGGTGATGTGGTTACCATACCCGGCTGGCTGAAACCGGCTACTTTGCTAACGGTCAAACTCAGGTTGCTGTCTTATCTGCCGCGCCCGTTAAATCACGGGGCTATCGTTAGCTTTCATACCGGAGCAGCGGAGACAATGGCTAAGGTACGCCTCCTGGAGGCGGACAGTCTGCAACCGGGTGAGAGCAACTGGGCGCAACTGACACTGGTCAACCCGGTTGCGCTGATTAGCGGTGACCGTTTCATCATACGTTCACCGATGGAGACTCTGGGTGGGGGTGAGATTATCGATGCTAAGAGCCGGCGGCTCCGCCGCTTCCGTCCCGAGGTGATTCAAAATCTGGAGACGAGGAAGGAAGGTACTGCCGAGGAAATCGTCATCGCGTTGCTGGAGGCGAGACAGCCTCTTGAACTTAAAGACATGCTCAACCAGGGCCGGTTTTCGACTGGTGAAGCCCAGGCGCTGGTTGAGACCCTCGTTAAGCAGGGGCAGGTTATCAGCGTAAGCGAGGGGAAAACCTCTTTATTCTTCACGGCATCCGGATGGAAGCGGTTTGCCGAAAAAACGGCATCGGTACTTGAAGAATATCACCGCAGGTTTCCGGCTCGTGCCGGTATGCCTAAAGTGGAGCTGGGCAGCCGGCTGAAGCTGGGGAATTATGCCTCAGCCGCTTTATCGCGTCTTGACGGAGAAGGTGTCATTGTGGCGGATGGTGCCCTGCTTCGTCTCCCCTCCCATCATATACGGCTAACCTCGTCCCAGCAGGTGCAGGTGGATAAATTTTTAGCAGCACTGGAGAAAAACCCGTATTCCCCCCCCAGTGAACTCATCCCCGAACCGGATTTACTCAATCTACTCGCCGGGCAGCAAAAAGTGGTTAAAATAAGCGACAGCGTGGTCTTTTTAGCTCCAGTTTATCAGGATATGGTAGACAGGATTACTTCACATATTAAGGCTCATGGTAAAGTGAGCCTGGCTGAGGTAAGGGACATGTTCCAGACCAGCCGTAAATATGCCCAGGCTTTTCTGGAGCACCTGGACGGTGAGAAAATAACCCGCCGTGTTGGTGACGAAAGAGTGCTCTATTGACTTTTCGTACCGGTTTAGTATGGATAGGTGAAATTAAGCACTTGAAGGGAGGTTCGTGCTATGTGGCCATGGTTTGCTGGTAATAGCATCTGGGTGCTTTTCATTGCCGGTCTGCTGCTGATTATCCTCTTTGTTTTTAGAGAGCGAATTCTTTGTAAAGTTGCGGCTGGCAGAGAACGGAGGGGTCTGTGCTGGATAACCGGCCTGGTTTTCTGGGCTGTTGAGGGGATTGCACTGTTACTGGTAATTGTGTCACTGGTGACGATTATTCTGTACCGTGAGGGTGTCTATAATTTGATCACGACGGAGACTATAAACTTGTGGTTTCTGGGGCATGGTATCAGTATTCTGGTGATACTGGTGGTGGGAGTGGGGCTCTGGTTTGCCCTGAAAAGGTTTCTTCCGGCTTTGCTGTACCGGTCTATGGCTAAGCCCAGAAGGGGGGAAAGCCGGGAGGGGATGAGGAAGAGAGCGGATACTCTGCTGAGTGTCTTCATGGGAACGGGCAGAGTATTAATCATCATCTTTGTCATCTTCATGGTGCTCTCTGAACTTGACGTATCAATCGGCCCTATCCTGGCCGGTTTAGGTATCGCGGGTATTGCCGTTGGCTTCGGCGCTCAGTACCTGATAAGGGACCTTATTGCCGGCGTTTTCATCCTGATGGAGAACCAGTACCGGGTGGGGGATGTGGCTAAAGTGGCTGATATTGCCGGTCTGGTGGAGGAAGTCAATCTGCGAAAAACGGTACTGCGTGACCTTGACGGCATCGTCCACCACGTACCCAACGGCGAGATAAAGGTAGCCAGTAACTACACCAGGCACTTTGCCCGGGTCAATCTTGATGTTTCGGTGGCTTACGGTACTGACCTTGACCATGCCATTAGTGTGATAAACCAGGTGGGTCAGGAGCTTGCCGAGGACGAAAAATGGGCGAAGGTTATCCGCAGTGTCCCACAGGTGCTGAGGGTTAATAAATTGGGTGACTCCGGCATAGACATAAAAATTCTGGGCGACGTTAAGCCTCTGGAACAGTGGAACGTGATGGGTGAACTGAGGCTTCGTATCAAGAAGGCATTTGATGCCGCGGGTATCGAAATACCCTGGCCACATACCAAGGTGTATTTTGGTAATTCTCCGGACGGACAGGGTAGCTAATTACCCGGGGGTGATGGCTGTGAAGCTTGTTACATGTCTGGCATAAGAAACGTGGGTATGAGATGAGAAGGATATATCTTGATTATGCAGCGACGACACCGACACATCCCGCTGTGATGAAAGAGATGGAGGCTTACTTCACCGATGATTTTGGCAATCCATCAAGCATCCATTCCTACGGGCAGCAGGCAAGGGGGGCTGTTGAGGAAGCCAGAGCCAGGGTTGCCGGTTTAATAGGAGCGCAGGACAAAGAAATAATCTTTACCGGCGGTGGCACCGAGGCGGATAACCTGGCCGTTAAAGGCATGGCTTACGCCAGCGAGGGCCAGGGGAATCACATTATCACCAGCGCCATTGAGCACCACGCCGTGCTGCGGACTTGCCAGTGGCTGGAGAAAAGGGGATACCGGGTAACCTACCTGCCTGTCGATAAATATGGCCTGGTTGACACTGGAGACGTTAGCAAGGCCATTACGGATAAAACCGTTTTAATCTCGGTGATGTCGGCCAGCAATGAAGTCGGCACTATTCAGCCTGTTGCTGAAATTGGGGAGATAGCGCAGAAGGCAGGGGTCTGTTTCCACACTGACGCGGTGCAGGCGGTAGGGCACATTCCGGTGGATGTCAATGAACTCAAGGTGGATTTGCTCTCTATTTCCGCGCACAAGTTATATGGTCCCAAGGGCATCGGGGCATTATATGTCCGGGACGGTGTCAGGCTGGTTCCCCTTATGCACGGAGGTGAGCAGGAGCGTGGGCAGCGTCCAAGCACAGAGAATGTTCCCGGTATCGTAGGCTTTGGCAAGGCAATAGAACTGGCGGGGCAGGAGATGACCGGGGAGGCCGAGCGAATAACAAAACTTCGGGATAAGCTCATTAGCGGCATAATGGCTAAAATAGAGGGTACCTGCTTGAACGGCCATCCTGTCCGGAGATTACCCAATAATGTCAATATAAGTGTGGATGTGGTGGATGGAGAGGCAATGTTGCTCAATCTTGACCTTGAGGGTATGTGTGTATCCACCGGCTCAGCCTGTAGCTCGGCAACTGATGAGCCGTCTCACGTACTCCGGGCTATGGGACTTTCCTCAGAACAGGCAAGTAGCTCGTTGCGGTTCAGTCTTGGTAAGTGGACCGCTGATGAAGATATAGAGCGGGTTTTGGATGTTCTACCCGGGATTGTCGGCAGGCTCCGGGTAGTATCACCGCTGTTTAAAAAATCTTGAGATGTGGCGGTATTTCATATATAATTTGCCGGCAGATTTTATCTACCGTAATTATTCCTTCATGCAAATTGTGGATTGTTAGTGTGTAATGTAGAATGAAAACGGGGAAATACAGTTGAGGTCGCAGGATATGGAGCATCTGGAGATGATTCCGATAAAAAGGTTCCGCAGGCAAGGCGAGCAGGATATGGAGGATATTGTCATCAGGGAGGTGCCCCTGACCATTATCCTGGATAATCAAGAGCTGGTGACGCTGCTCTGCACGCCGTCTGATTTTAAATACCTGGCGGTAGGTTTTATCTTCTCGGAAGGATTGCTCAGCAGTGCCGATGAGATAAAGAAGGTAACGGTTGATGAACGGCGGGGTGTGGTACGGGTAGAAAGCAAGGAGGGTAAAGAATTACCTGAAGGTATCCTGTTTAAACGGCTGATATCCTCGGGGTGTGGCCGTGGTGCCTCTTTTTATACGGCAGCCGATATCCAGACACTGGCTGAAGTAAGTTCAACCACGGTAATATCAGTCCGGCAGGTGTTCAGTCTGTTAAGGGAATTCCAGCACCGCTCCCAGATTTTTAAGGATACGGGCGGTGTCCACAGCGCGGCACTCTGTGACGCTGAACAAATACTGGTGTTCTCTGAAGATGTGGGCCGGCATAACGCTATCGACAAAATCTTTGGTGAGTGTATTATGACCGGGATACCTGCTGATGGCCGCATTATTCTCACCAGCGGGCGAATATCTTCCGAGATAGCGCTTAAAGCAGTAAAGATGAAGGTCCCGATTCTTATCTCAAGGTCCGCCCCGACTACTATGGGGGTTCAAATAGCTAACGATTTAGGGCTGACTCTCATTGGTTTTGCCAGGGGAGAACGGATGAACGTTTATAGCCATAGCCAGCGAATAAAGAACGATAGCCGGCAGTAATGATTAACTGACTGAAAACCTGATAAAACGGTGAGCTATACCGGAGGCGTGGTAAAGGTATAGCTCACCAAATCAGAAAGGAGGCCACACGGGCCAGCACCCGCCTGTGTGATTAAGTTGATAGCGGAGAGATTAGCTGGAGTTATCCATATCAGTACATAACCTTAACCGCTTCCTCTTGCAGTTTGTCTATAGCCTGCTCTTGTTTTTGTCTGATATCGATTCCGAGCAGTTGCAATCGCTTGATAAGGTCCTCTTTAACTATGCTATTTTTTCGCAGGAAATCAGAAATGGCCTCATTACCCATAGCGGTAAGCTGATATCTACCAGACGCCTTCTCCATATAACCGCGTTTTACCAGTGAATCACATAAATAGCCGATATATTCACTGCAATATCCATCTGGCGGATCAATGTGTCAGCGCCGGTACTGCTGATGGCAATGGCCATCAATATCATTATTTGGCTGGGTAACATTTGTCCTCCCAAATGTAAAAAA